>JBFIWG010000013.1:0-20612 GCA_041606495.1 Nocardioidaceae bacterium | reverse complement strand
CCTCCATGGTCTTGGCGACCGGGCAGAACTGTCCGTAACCCGCCATACCGGCTGCCTCCCCTGGAACCCGTTGAGGTTCCTGACGCTACGCCGCGCCGAGATTCACCGACAAGTACAGATCCAGTACCGCAGTGATACAGATCGGAGACTTCCTGGAAGGCGAGCGAGGACGCGAATCTGATGGAGCCAAAGTCCTTCCTGCAAAGGGGAAACATCATGTCAACCATCACCACGTCACCCGCTCCGGCCACGACATCGGAGCCCACGCCGCAGCAGCAGGCGGGCGTGCTGCTCGGGCAGGTCGCCGGCTACATGGCCGTGCGGACCGTCGAGATCGGGCTGCGGTCCGGCCTGATCCGGGAGATTGCGTCGTACCCGGGCATCACCGCCGACGAGCTGGCCGACCGGCTCGGCATGGATGGCTTCTACGTAGCCGTCTGGTGTCGCTCTGCCTTCGGGGCCGGAGTGCTCGAGCGCGTCGACATCGGGTTCCGGCTCGCACCCCACGTGCAGACGCTGGTACTCGACGAGACCTCGCCGGCGTACGTCGGTGGCCTGTTCACCATCGTCCAGCGCGAGGAGATGTTCGGTCGGTTCGGGGACAACCTCACCACCGGCGAGCGCCTCTGGTGGGACGAGACCAGCGAGGAGTGGATCGCCAACGTGGCGGCGACCGGGCGGCCGTTCTACACCAGGCTCGTGCCGGGCGGACTGGAACAGGTGCCTGGCCTGGTCGAACGCCTCGAGCGCGGCTGCCGCGTCGTGGACTCCGCTTGCGGGGCGGGCCCCGGGGTGGTCCGGCTGGCGGAGACCTACCCGAACTGCCAGATCATCGGCGTCGACGGGGACCAGCACTCGATCGACGAGGCGACCGCACGGGTGGCGGCTGCCGGCCTCTCGGACCGGGTCACGCTGGTCTGCAGCCCGCTCGAGCAGATGGTCCTCGACGAGCCCGCGACGGTCGTGATCAACAACATCTCGATGCACGAGTGCCGGGACATCGACCAGGTCACCGACCGGGTCAAGGCGGCCCTCGAGCCGGGCGGATGGTTCGTGATCTCGGACTTCCCGTTCCCCGACACCGACGAGGGACTGCGGAGCGTGCCGGGGCGGCTGATGTCGGGCATCCAGTTCTTCGAGGCCCAGATCGACGACCAGCTGCTGCCCCGCGCGGCGTACGACGACCTGCTCACCCGCCACGGCTTCCAGGAGCTGGGCTCCGTGACGCTCACCCCGATGCACGCCGTCACCTACGGGAGAACGCCCGCCTGAGGGTGAAGAAGCACAGGATCAGCCCGGCGACGACCGCGACGTCGACGCCGAACCAGAGCCAGGCCACGTCGGTGGGGTACTCCCAGGGCGACCCAGCCCGTAGATCTCGCGGGAAGTCCGGCGGGTCGACGGAGGACTGGTCCTGGGTCACCCACGCGAACGGCTGGCCGACCTTCACGGTGGAGAGGTCGGCCGGCCGTCGGGCCCGGTCCACGTCGGCCGCGGCCAGCCCGATCACCGTGACCACGGCGATCGCCGCCGCGGCCAGAGCGCGCACGACCATCGCCGCCAGCTGCGAGGGCGCAGCCCTCCCGGTGTCGGTGCTCATCCCTGCTTGTCGGGGCCGGCCTTGCGTGCGGCGATCCGCAGCACCACCCGCTTCTCCCGACGCATCGCTTCGCGGTAGTCGTCCCAGTTCTCGTGCTCGCCGGCGACCTGCCGGTAGTAGTCGATCAGCGGCTCCATCGCGTCGGGGAGCTCCACCACCTCGGCGTCCCCCTCGACGTAGACCCACTGGCCGAAGAACTTGTCGGTGAAGACGCACACCTGCGCCCGCGGGTCCCGCTGCAGGTTCTTGGTCTTGAACGCGGTGGCGCGGCTGCTCACCACGAACCGTCCCTCGTCGTCGACGGCGACCAGCACCGGGCTCTGCTGGATCCCGTCGTCGGTGGTCCGGGTCGCGAGCACAGCGCGGTGGTGGCTGCGCACGAACTCACGTGCTCTGTCCAGTTCCATGGGGACAGTCTGCCGCGAACCACCCCGATTTCGGGCCAGCTCGGCCCTCCCGCTCAGCGCGGTGCTCACAGGGGCCTGCCGTAGTGGCGCGACTTCGGCGACCAGACGTAGTGGCCGAACCCCTCGACCGGCTCGTAGTCCGACGACAGGTAGAGCGCGATCGCCTCCGGCTGCTCGGTCCCGGTCTCCAGCACCATCAGGTCCGCGCCAGCCGCGCGAGCCGTGTCCTCCAGGTGCGCCAAAACACGCCGGGCCAGGCCGGTACGACGGGCAGTGGGCACGACGTACATCCGCTTGATCTCCGCGGCTCGTGCCCGCCCGAACGCCGTGACGTCGGGACGGAACCTCCAGCCACCCATCGTGACGGGCACCCCGTCGACGTACCCGACGAAGAACGCACCACCGGGGGCGTCGAACATGGTCGGGTCCAGCGGCGTCTCGTCGGGGCCGCCGTAGAGCACGGTGTACTCCGCCTGCACCTGCGCGATGAGTTCGAGAGCATCCGGGTGCGTGAACGGGACCTGCACGATCTCCAACTAGACCGCCATCGAGCTTCCGCAGCTGTCGCAGAAGCGGGCGTCGACATCGTTGCGGGTGCCGCAGGAGCGGCAGTGAGGCCCTGCGCCCTCGCCCGCGTCCCGCCCCTGGATGTGATCCAGCGAGTCCTTGAGGACGGGCGCGTACTCCCCGGCCATGTACTTCGCGCCCGCGCCGGCGAACCCGAGCTGGAGGAAGATGCCCCCGAGGAGGAAGAACGGCAGCCCGGCGAAGAACATCCAGAACTTGCCGGGCTCCCCGAACTCAGGGTCGCTCATGTCGGAGTGCGCGAAGAAGTCGGCCACGGCCAGCCCGAACAGGACCAGGGCGGCGCCCATGAAGATCACCCCAAGGACGCGGAAGACCAGGCGCTTCGTGGACTGGTCGCGGTAGCCAGGCCCTGTGTGGTTCGGTGTCACGCTGTTCATCTGTCGTCCCCGTTCGTGGTGCTCGTGTGCCGAGATGACACAATAAGCCCGCAGACCAGTCTGACAATGAAGTCAGGTCACCCCGCTCGATTCTGACGAGGACCTACCGTGACCGACGCGATCACCCTTCCCGACTCGATCAAGCCCGCCGACGGCCGCTTCGGCGCCGGCCCCTCGAAGATCCGCACCGAGGCCGTCGACGCACTGGCCGCGACCGGCACCTCCCTGATCGGCACCTCTCACCGCCAGGCCCCCGTGAAGAACCTCGTCGGTCGGGTGCGCGAGGGCGTCTCCCAGCTGTTCGACCTGCCCGACGGTTACGAGGTCGTCCTGGGCAACGGCGGCGCGACTGCCTTCTGGGACATCGCCACCTTCGGCCTGATCCGCGAGCGCAGCCAGCACCTGTCCTTCGGAGAGTTCTCCTCCAAGTTCGCCAAGGCCGCGAAGCAGGCTCCGTTCCTCGCCGACCCCTCGGTGATCGAGTCGCCGACCGGGAGCCGCCCCGATCCCCGCGCCGAGGCCGGGGTCGACGTCTACGCGTGGGCGCACAACGAGACCTCGACCGCGGTTATGGCTCCCGTCCAGCGGGTCGACGGAGCCGACGATGGCGCCCTTGTTCTCGTCGACGCGACCTCCGGCGCCGGGGGCCTCCCGGTCGACATCAGCCAGGTCGACGCCTACTACTTCGCGCCGCAGAAGTGCTTCGCCTCCGACGGCGGCCTGTGGATCGCGGTCATGTCCCCGGCCGCGCTCGAGCGTGCCGCGGAGATCGGCGCGAGCGACCGATGGGTGCCGGCGTTCTTCGACCTGCCCACCGCGATCGACAACTCGCTCAAGAACCAGACCTACAACACTCCCTCCATCGCGACGTTGTTCCTGATGGCCGAACAGCTCGACTGGTTCAACAGCCAGGGCGGCCTGGACTTCGCGGTGTCGCGTACGACGGACAGCTCGAACCGGCTCTACGGCTGGGCCGAGAAGACCGGCTACACCACGCCCTACGTGACCAACCCCGACCACCGGTCGCTGGTGATCGGCACGATCGACTTCGACGACGCGATCGACGCCGCGGCCATCGCGAAGACGCTGCGCGCCAACGGCGTGGTCGACGTCGAGCCCTACCGCAAGCTCGGCCGCAACCAGCTGCGCGTGGCGATGTACCCAGCCATCGACCCCGCCGACGTCGAGGCGCTCACCGCTTGCGTCGACTACGTCGTAGAAAGGCTCTGACCAGCAGGCCGGCGACCAGCGCGAACACTGCGAACCCGGCCACGAACCAGACCCGATCTCGGTCCTCGGCTTCCTGCTCGGGCGAGGCCGGGTCCGGTGCGTCCGATGCCTGCGCAGCGGTGTCTGGTGAATTCGCGGCGGGCTCTGGGCTCGGGGCCGCTTGCGTAGGCGTCGTGCCCAGCGCTGCCGCGACGTCGGCGGGCAGGTCGATCCGGAGCACCTCGGAGCCCTCGCCCTCGGACGTCAGGACCAGCCGACCGGCCTCGTCGACCGCGACCGCCTCACCCTGCTCCTGCTCGGGCAGCTCGAATTCGCCGACCAGCTCGAAGCCGGGGAACGTGTAGACCACCGCCCGGCTGTAGGTGCGAAGCAGCAGGTGCCGACCGTCGGGAAGGAACGTGCCGTCGGTGACCATCCTTGGTGCGGCAGCGACCGGGGCGAGCCGGTGGATGGTGGACTCGTCCAGCTTGCGCGGCGCGCGGTAGACGGTCCCCCCGCGGAGCAGCTCCTTCGACACCACGAACAGCCGACCGGTCCGTGGGTGCACCAGCAGCGTCTCCGCGTCGGACGGTCCGCCGGGGTAGGTGAAGGTGTAGCGCGCAGCCTGAACCGTCCGCTCCCCCGCCCCGACCTCGCCGAGCCGGTAGACGTCGACCGAGGACCGCGCCCGCCTGTTGTCGCCGAGGTCGCCCACCCAGACCCCGCCGTCGATGCCGGGCGCCAGCGCCTCCACATCGACGACGTCGTCCGAGGAGTACGCCGTGACGCCGACCGTGTCGCCGCTGGCCGCGGCGACGGCGTAGACGACCGGGTCGTCGCCGGAGTCGTTGACCGTGAGCGCCAGGCCATCGCGCACCACGAGGCCGCTCGACTCGTCGATCCGTTCGTCGGTGAACGAGAACAGCACTCGTGGCCCGCTCGCGTCGCGGGCGGTCGCCGGGTCCGACGTACCGGCCGTGATGAGGCCCGCCAGGACGGCCGCGACGACGAGCGCGCGGCTAGGAGAGCCGGGCATCGAGGAGCTCGGCGAGCTTCGGGTGCACACCCCATGTGCTGGTCAGCTCCTCGAACTCGCGACGAGCCGCGTCGGTGGGCTCGGCGCCGGTCCGCACCGCGCGGAGCAGGGTGTTGCGCGGGGTGTGCTGGCTCTCCACGAACTCGATCACGTCGACGCGGTAGCCGAGCAGGCGCAGCACCGCGGCCCGCATGGCGTCGGTCAGGGTGTCCGCGAACCGCTCGCGCAGGATGCCGTGGCGGGTGAGCAAGGAGTACGGCGCCGGGGTCGGTGCCCGACGCAGCTGGGCCGCGACGTCGTGGTGGCAGCAGGGCGCGGCCAGCACCAGCGAGGCGCCCCAGACCACGGCGCGAGCCAGCGCGTCGTCGGTGGCGGTGTCACACGCGTGCAGCGCGAGTACGACCTCGGGCGCCTGCTCCAGTGCAGCGGTGTCGATGTTGCCCTGCACGAACGTCATGGAGTCGGCGATACCCAGCGACTCGGCGAGCGCGGAGTTGTGCTCGTAGGACTGGGCCTTCACGTCGACCCCCACAAGCTGCACGTCCAGTCCGCGGACGTTGGACAGGAATCGGTGCGCCGCGAACGTCAGGTAGGCGTTGCCGCAGCCGAGGTCGACGATCCGCAGCGGGTCCTCAGGGGTGGGCGTCCGCAGCCTCCCCGACGACAGCGCGTCGTCGATCGCCGGCGCCAGGCTGCGCAGGAACTCCTCGACCTGGCGGTACTTCGCCTGCCGGCTCGGCTTGATCCGCCCCTGCTCGTCGGAGATCCCGACGGCCTTGAGCACCGGGTCGTCCTCGGGCAGCAGCCGTGGCTTCACCCGGTCGTGTCGACGAGCCGGACCCTCCTCGGCGACCGGCTCTGTGGCTCGGGGACTCGTGTGCACCATCGCCTCGAGCCTCTTGGTGACTCGGATCTGGTGGGTCTCGGTGACGGTGTCGACGTGCCAGTTCCCGAACGGCTCGTCCATCAGGTCGTCCACGGCGGTCTTGGCCTCGTCGCCCGCCCGGTGGTTCGAGGTGTGCGCCTGGGTGTCGTCGTACGCCGTGATCTGGAGATGCCGACCCGCCTTGAGGTCGACGTACCTCATCTCGACGCGGCGCCAGCGCGGGGTCTGCCCCTTCTGTCGCCCAGAGGCGACGACGCGGACGAGCACCTGGTCGTCGAGGATCAGGGTGCGCGTGCGGGCGAGGGCACGGAGAAGTGGTTCGGACAAGCTGTCGGCCTTCAGAACACGGCCGCGACGGCGACGATGAGGATCAGGGCCACGAGCGCACCGGGGATCACCAGGCGTCGGTAGCGGGGGTTCATGCGGCGAGTTTATCGAAGGTCCGAGGATGGCCCATCCGCGCTATCGACCGCCTGCGCTGCCAGGCATAGCGTCGAGGTTTGGACACATGGCCACTTCGGCCGGAAGCGGCCTTCACGATGGGAGGCATCCAGTGTTCATCCAGATCCTTCAGGGCAAGTGCACACGCCAGGACGAGCTTCGTGAGCGCATGGACATGTGGCGCCGCGACATGGGCGACAAGGCAGACGGCTGGCTCGGCGGCACCTACGGATTCACCGACGACGACACCTTCATCGGCGTCATCCGGTTCGAGTCCAAGGAGAAGGCCATGGCCAACTCCGGCCGGCCGGAGCAGGGCGAGTGGTGGTCGGGAACCGAGCAGCTGTTCGACGGTCCCGTCGAGTTCCACAACTGCGAGAACGTGAAGATCTGGATGGAGGGCGGCTCCGACGACGCCGGCTTCGTTCAGATCATCCGCGGCAAGGTCGACGACCCGTCCCGGCTCTCGGCCGACCTGGACGCGCTGACCAACATGCTGCACGAGTCGCGCCCGGAGATCATCGGCGCGACCCTGGCGTTCGAGGACGACGGCACCTTCACCGAGACAGTCGCATTCACCGACGAGGAGTCGGCGCGCGAGGGTGAGCGCAAGGAGATGCCGTTCTCGGACGAGGTACGCCAGGCCTACCAGGAGTGGGACAAGCTGACCCACGAGGTGAAGTACATGGACCTTCACCACCCCTGGTTCGCGTCACACCCCTAGTCGGCACGGCGGCTAGTCAGCACGACGGCGGGGTGTCCCTGGGCACCGGACGGGGTGTCTGAGGCACGGGACGGGTCACGCTGACCGGTTACGGTCGCCTCCCGAGCCCGGGCGCTGCCGTAGCAGGTCAGCCTGACCTGTTGTGGTCGCGTGCCCGGCTCAGCCAGGTACACCGGCGGCCCTCGCCCAGGCGCGGCGCCGCCCTCACTCAGGGACATCCCTCAGGCCCGGGCGGCGGGGTGTCCCTGGGCACCGGACGGGGTGTCCGAGGCACGGGACCGGTCACGCTGACCCGTTACGGTCGCGTCCCGAGCTCGGGCGGTGCCACAACGGGTCAGCCCGACCTGTTGTGGTCGCGTGCCCGGCTCGGTCAGGTACGCCGGCGGGCCGGCTGTCCAGACCGGCGGTCGAACCATCCGGGTCAGGCCTGGGCCGGTCGTTCCTGCACGGTCCACGCATTCCCGTCGGGGTCTGCGAAGAAGACGAACGAGTTCCACGGATCTCCACGACCGTCTTCAAAGCCCGCCTCCCCGTAGTGCTGGATCGGGCTCGCGTCCACGCCACGTTCGATGAGGAACGCCCGGGCGGCGTCGAGGTCGTTCACGACCAGGGTCAGCCCCTCCAGGGAGCCGGGCGCCATGCTGCTCATGCCGGGACCGAACGCGATGGAGCAACCGGAGCCAGGCGGGGTCAGCTGCACGAAACGCACGTCCTCGCCGATGCGCGTGTCGTGGTCCAGCTTGAACCCAGCTTGTTCCTCGTAGAAGCCCTTCGCGCGGTCGACGTCCGAGACGGGGAGCATCACGAGCTCCAAGGTCCAGTCCATGTCATCGCCTTCCCAGGTCCGATCCTCTGAGCCTAGGAGCGATGGGTTCACGTGGCCACCGGTCCAGCGCCGGGTAGCGGAAATAATGCGTATACCGACATATAGGTGATATTTGCCGCTTCCGAGTCATAATGCACAGGTGAGCATCGTCGTCGATCGACGTCCGCCCCGCTCCTGGTCAGCGGAGGCCTACGCGCGCAGCTTCGCCCTCATGTGCGCTGGAGCCGTCGGACCAATGCTCGAGGCCGGTGGCCTGACCGGGCCGGGAGACGTCGGCAAGCGCCTTCTCGACGTCGGCGCCGGCACCGGGTCCCTGTCCCAGGCAGCCGCCTTGCTAGGCGCCGAGGTCACAGCGGTCGATCCCGACCGGGAGATGCTCGAGCTGGCGCAGCAGGCATCCGCATGGCCGCACTACGTAGCGGGCGCCCTGCCCACTTTGCCTTTCCCGGCCGGCACCTTCGACGCGGTCCTGGCCAACTTCGTGGTCAATCACGTCGCCGACCCGCGGGCGGGCGTTCGGGAGATGGCCCGGGTCGCCGCCCCCGGAGGCCGGGTCGCCGCGACCATCTGGCCGGCCGAGGCGTCGCTGTCGGCGCTGTGGCGCTCCGTCCATGAGAAGAGCGGTGCGCCGGAGCCGCCCGACACCCGGCTGCCGTCCCGGTTGGACTTCGCACGCGACGCCGACGGCCTCGCGGACCTGCTGACCGGGGCGGGCCTCACGGAGGTGCGGGCCACGGAGATCACCTGGCAGCACCGGACTGACCCGGAGGCCTTCTGGGCTGGGGCGGCGGCGGGCAACGGCGGCATCGGCCGCGTGGTCACCAGCCAACCCCCCGAGATGCGCGACCGCATGAAGGCGGCCTACGACACGGCCGTCGCGCCGATGCTCGATGGCGACGAACTCGTCCTGCCGTGCCACGCGGTCGTCGCCTCCGGCACCAAGGCACTTTCGTAACGCCCGGCCCCCATCGACTTCGGCTCCAGAGCGGTCAGAAGAGGAGGCCTTTGTAGGTCAGCAGAGTCTCGACGATGCGAGGATCCACCCGCGCCGGATCGCCCGCGTCGTACGGCGGCTGAGGGTCGTACTCGATGCCACACTGGATGGCCTCAGCCACCTGTCGTCCGGCGATCCGGTCGACCAGTGCCAGCGCCAGGTCGATGCCGGCGGAGACACCTGCCCCGGTCACGTACTTCCCGTCGAAGGCGACCCGCTGTGAGGTGGGAACCGCACCCCAGGCGCCGAGCTCGTCTCGACGTACCCAATGGCTGGTCGCACGGCGACCGCTCAGCAGACCGGCCGCGGACAGAATCAGGGATCCCGTACAAACGGCGGTGGTCCACGTCGTGACCGCGTCTATCTCACGCAACCATCGGTGGACCGGGCCGTCCTTCATGTGTGCGGCCTGACCGACTCCGCCTGGGACGACGACGACGTCGGCCGCGGCGACATCGGCCAAGGTGGCATCTACAGTCAGACCAAGAGAGCCGATGTCGGTGCGGACCTCCCCCAGGCGTTCGCCTACGAATATGGTGCTGGCACCCGGTATCCGGCTGAGCACTTCGTAAGGGCCGACAGCATCGAGCGCGGTCACTCGCTCGAACAGAAGAATGGCGATCTTCACAGGAACTCCTGAGAGGGAGAGGTTCGGGTCGGCCGCCGGCGAGGCATGGCGGGACCTGGTCGCCCTCAAGGTGGCAGGCGCCGCTGTCCGAACGCTGTCAAGCGCTCTAGCGAGGGCTAATCCGCCTCAGACCGGCGTTCGACTCAGCGGACCGAGGTCGTCTCCAGGACGGGCCCGTCAGCGGCTGCACGCAGCAGCCGGAAGCTGCCGCGGGTCAACCCCTTGGTCCGGCTGAACACCGCAACCGCCAGCAGTGTGCCGACGATCGTCATACCGCCGCCGCCGATGAGCGTCCACCTGGCCCCGAAGGTCTCCCCCACCCAGCCGACGATCGGAGAACCGAGTGGGGTGCCGCCCATGAAGATCATCAGGTACAGCGCCATCACCCGGCCGCGCAACGCCGGGGCAACGGTGAGCTGGATCGTGGCGTTCGCGGCGGTGATCATCGTCAACGCCCCGAGCCCGAGCACCGGCAGCCAGACGAGGAAGGCGATGTAGGACGGCATCAGCCCGGCCACGATCTCGGCAAGACCGAAACCGACCGCGGCGAGGATTACGAGCCGGTGCCGGGGTTGGCCTCGGCGCGCGGCCAGCAGGGCGCCGGTCAACGACCCGACGGCCATGGCCGATCCGAGGATGCCGTACTCCGAGGCGCCCTTGTCGAACACCTCGGTGGCCATCAGGGCCGAGGTCATCTGGAAGTTGAGCCCGAAGGTTCCCGCGAAGAACACGATCGTGAGGATCATGATCAGGTCCGGTCGGCCACGGATGTAGCGGACCCCGTCGCGGATCATGCCCTTGGACCGGGCCTGGGGCTCCGGCGTGTCGAGCTCGTGGGCACGGAGCCGCTGCAGCGCGAGAATGACGGCGCCGTAGCTCAGGCCGTTGACGAGGATCACCCACCCGGTCGCCTGGGCACCTCCGCCGAGCGCCGCGATCATGAAGCCGGCCAGTGCCGGACCCACGATCCGGGCGGCGTTGAAGGACGCGGAGTTGAGCCCGACCGCGTTTGTGAGGTCCTCCTTGTCGACGAGCTCGCTGACGAACGACTGCCGTGCGGGCGCGTCGAACGCAGTGCCGATGCCGAATGTGAACGCCAACGCGTAGACGTGCCAGGTCTCGACCACACCGGTGACGGCAAGGAGCCCGAGCAGGAGCGCGGGCCCGGCCATCATCAGCTGGGTCACCTGGAGCAGCCGTCGCTTCGGGAACCGGTCGGCGATGAGACCGGCGTACGGCGAGAGCAGGAGGATCGGCAGGAACTGAAGGCCGGTGGTGATACCCAGCGCCGTGCCGCTGTTCGCGGTCAGCTGCAGGACCAGCCAGTCCTGGGCCACGCGCTGCATCCAGGTTCCGGTGTTCGACACGACACCACCGGCCGCGTACAGCCGGTAGTTGCGGTTCGACAGCGCACGGAACGTCGGACTCAAGCGTGTGCCAGCCTTTCGATGATGGGGGCTGCCTGACGCAGCACAGAGCGTTCTTCGGGGGTGAGCTCGCGGAGCCGCTGGGCCAGCCAGGCGTCGCGACGACGTCGATCGGCGGCGAGGGTCTCGCTGCCCTTGTCCGAGAGCGCGATCACGACCTGCCGACGATCGGTCTCGTGCGGGCGGCGGACGATGTAGCCGCCCTCCTCCAGGCAGTTGACGGTGCGCGTCATCGAGGGCGGCTGCACGCGCTCCTGCGCGGCAAGCTCGCCGATCGAGCACTCGCCGCTGCGCAGGAGCACCCCGAGCACCGAGAGCTGTCCGATGCTGAGCAGCTCGCTCTCCGGGTCGCGCTCAGCGCGCAGCCGACGGGTCAGCCGGGCCACGGAGATGCGGAGTGCGGCAGCCAGTCCTGCGTCGGTGCGCGCGATCTTCTCGACAGTCGGAGCCATGATACTTAGCGTAACTCATTACCCTTGCTAAGCATTCCGTGTCACGAAGAGCGTGGGCGACCTCACACCAGCTGGGCCGTCAGGTGGTGAGGTCCCGGCGCCGGAGACCGACGGCTCCCAGCGCCGCCCCGACCACGACAGCGCCCACGAGCCACAGCAGCGGCGTCGCGCTCACCGGGGCGACCGGAACCTGCGGGGTGTGCGTGAACGGCGACAGGTTCATCACCCACTGCGGTGGGTCGAGCAGCCCACCCAGGTATCCGAGCACGAAGCAGTAGGCCACGACCGCCCAGACCGCCATGGCCCATCGGGGCGCCAGGCCGGTGAGCAGGACGGCCAGGGCGCCGAGCACGAGGATGGCGGGGAGGTAGACCAGGGCATTCCCGACCAGCGGTCCGATGACGCCCGGATCGTCGGACACCGCGGCGTGGGCGATGCTGACCCCGAGGCCGCCCGCCACCAGGACGACCGTCGTGCCGAGCAGGGTCACCAGGAGGCCCCCGAACAACCAGCGCTGACGGGACACCGGGGTGGCCAGGAGCGACTCCATCCGGCCGGCGATCTCCTCGCCCCGCACGCGCAGGGCCGAGCCGACCGTGAAAGCGGACACGATCACCGCGATGATCAGCAGCATCACCGCGAAGTACGAGTCCACGATCGAGCCGCCCCCCGCGGCCGCGAGGAACTCGGCCACCGTCGGGTTGCTCTCCACCATCTCCACGAGCTCCTGACTGAAGGAGCCCATCACCATGCCGAACACGAACAGCCCGGCCGCCCAGCCGATGATCGACCCCCGCTGCAACCGCAGCGCGAGCCCGACCGGTCCGCTCAGCAGGCGCGATGCGGTTGCCGGACCGGGACGCGGGGACACCATGCCCGCACCGAGGTCACGACGGTCGATCAGCAGCGCGGCCAGACCGATGAGCGCCACCGAGAGCACCAACGACGGAGCAAGCGGCCACCACCGGTCGAGCTCGAAGGCGCCCACCTGCTGGGACCAGCCCATCGGCGAGAACCAGGACAGGGTGCCGTCGCCGATGTCGCCGATCGCCCGCACCCCGAAGGCGAGGCCGAGCAGCGAGATCGAGACCCCGGTTGCCGTACGACGGTGTGACATCACCTGCGCCACGACGGACGCCACCCCAGCGAAGACCACACCGAAGATGGCGATCGAGGTGCCGTAGAGCAGCGAACCGAGCACCGGCACTCCCTCGATGCTGAGCATCGCCAGCACGATCCCGGCACCCACGACCAGATTCGCCACGGTCAGCACCAGCAGGGCGGCAGCGTTGTGCGCGTAGCGACCCACGACGGTGGAGCGAAGCAGCTCGGTCCGCCCCTCGTCCTCGTCGCCGCGCGTGTGCCGGATCGTCAGGAAGATCGACATCATCGCCACCGCCAGCAGGGCCAGGATGCTGGTCTCGTAGACGAGAATGCCGCTGATGGTGTCGAGCGCGAACGGAGGGCCGGCCATCGCGACGGCGGTGGGGCTTCCCCCCACCGACATGGCGTACGACTGGATCAGCTCCGGCGTGCCGTAGGCCCCGCGAACCGCGTTGACGGTGACGAAGACCGTCGCCAGGATGGCCACGATCCAGACCGGAAGCCGGACCCGGTCGCGGCGCAGCACGAGCCGCACCATCGCCGCGGTGCCGGCGAAGTGCCTCACGACCGCTCCTCCACCAGCTCGTGCTCGGTGAGCTCCTCCCCGTAGTGCCGGAGGAAGAGCTCCTCGAGCGTCGGCGGGTGGCTCACCAACGACTGGATCCGCCGCTGCGCCAGGTACGCCATCGCGTCGTCGAGGTTGTCGCTGTCGACGCTGAACGAGACCCGCCCGTCGAGCAGCTCGACGTCGCTCACGCCGGGCACGTCCGGCAGACCGTCGGCTCGCAGCTCGGTCTCGGCGACGACCGTCGTACGGGTCAGGTGCCGAAGCTCGGCGAGCGAGCCGCTCTGCACCGTCCGGCCGGCCCGGATGATGCTGACGCGGTCACAGAGCGCCTCGACCTCCGCGAGGATGTGGCTCGACAGCAGGATGGTGCGACCCTCCCGCTTGAGGTCGAGGATGCAGTCCTGGAAGACCGCCTCCATGATCGGGTCGAGACCGATGGTGGGCTCGTCGAGCAGGAGCAGCTCGGCGTCGGAGGAGAGGCCGGCGACGAGCGCGACCTTCTGCTTGTTTCCCTTGGAGTAGTTCCGCGCCTTCTTGGTGGGGTCGAGGTCGAACCGCTCCAGCAGCTCCGCCCGGCGCTTCGGGTCGACGTCGCCGCGCAGCCGCGCCATCAGGTCGATCACCTCGCCGCCGGTCAGGTTCGGCCACAGGCTCACATCGCCTGGCACGTACGCCAACCGCCGGTGGAGAGCCGTCGCGTCGTGCCAGGGATCCCCGCCGAGCAGGGAGACCGATCCGCGGTCCGCGCGCAGCAGCCCGAGCAGGATCCGGATGGTGGTGGTCTTGCCGGACCCGTTCGGGCCCAGGAAGCCGTGCACCTCCCCCGTGCTCACCTCGAGGTCGAGACCGTCCAGCGCCACGGTGCCGCCGAAGGTCTTGACCAGACCGGACACAGAGATTGCGGTACTCATGGTCTCGATAATACTCTTGTTTCACACACTTGTGAATGATGTGAAACCAGGAGGAGGGCTCTCCCATGCCGGCCGAGCTGAACGAGGCGGAGCAGACCCGACTGCTGCGAGCCGTCGAGCGCATCGCGTTGATGCTCGCCGACATGGGCATGCCGCGCATGGCCGCCCGGGTCTTCGCCTACGCCCTCGCAGACGACGCGGACCGCTACACCGCCGCGGACCTCGCCTCCGGCCTTCGCGTGAGCCCGGCTGCCATCTCGGGTGCGGTGCGCTACCTCGTCGACGTACGGCTGCTGTTCAAGGAGCGTGAGCCGCACACCCGCGCCGACCTGTACCGCCTCCACGACGACGACGTGTGGAGCAAGATCATGAATGCACGAATTCCGCTCATGGAGCAGTGGGAGGCGGCGCTGGACGACGCGATGGAGGAGGTCGGCACCTCTCGCCCCGGCGGCCGGCGGCTGCTGGAGACGCGCGAGTTCTGGGTGTTCATGCGCAAGGAGACGATCGAGTCCATGGAGCGCTGGAAAGAGCACCGCCGCACCCTGGGCTGACCCAGAATGCGGCGGTACGTCGATGCGGTGGCCTGACTCAGGCGCCCAGCAGCTGCCGCACCGGGTCGATCGCGAAGTACACCACGAACAGCACAGCCACGACCCACATCAGCGGGTGGACCTGCGACGTCTTGCCGCGGACCGTCTTGACCAGCACGTAGGCGATGAAGCCCGCGCCGATGCCCGCAGAGATGGAGTAGGTGAACGGCATCAGCGCGATGGTCAGGAAGGCCGGAAGCGCGATCTCGATGTCGTCCCAGTCGATGTTCTTGACCTGCTGCATCATCAGGAATCCGACCAGCACTAGCGCGGGCACGGCCGCCTCGTTCGGGATGATTTCGACCAGTGGCGCGACGACGGTGGCGAGGAGGAACAGCACGCCGGTCACGACGCTGGCCAGGCCGGTTCGAGCGCCCTCGGCGACTCCGGAGGCCGACTCGATGTAGGAGGTGTTGCTGGAGACACCGGCCGCACCGCCGGCAGCGGCCGCGATCGAGTCCACGACGAGGATGCGCTTGGTGTTCGGCGGTGCGCCGTCCTTGTCGAGGAGACCGGCCTCCGCACCGATGGCGGTCATCGTGCCCATGGTGTCGAAGAAGTCGGCGAGAAGCAGCGTGAACACGAACAGCGCCACCGTGACCAGGCCGACCCGGTCGAGCGAGCCGAGCAGCGAGAACTCACCGAGGGTCGGGAAGCTCGGTAGCTCGACGATCCCGCTCGGGATGGCCGGGACGTTGAGGTTCCAGCCCTTGGGGTTGTAGGTGCCGTCCGGGGAGACCATCGGGCCGATCTTGGCGAAGGTCTCGACCACGACCGCGAGCACGGTGGTCGCCACGATCGAGATCAGGATCGAACCCTTCACGCCGCGGACGTACAGGCTGATCATCAGCACCAGACCGACCGCGAACACCAGCACCGGCCAGCCGATGAGGGCCCCGCCCGAGCCGAGCTCGACCGGCACGGGACCGTTGCCGGTCCGTCGTACGAACCCGGCGTCCACCAGGCCGATCAGCGCGATGAACAGGCCGATGCCCACGCTGATCGCGACCTTGAGCTGGGCCGGCACGGCGTGGAACACGGCGGTCCGGAAGCCGGTGAGCACCAGGACCAGGATGATCAGGCCTTCGAGCACGACGAGGCCCATCGCGTCGGCCCAGGTCATCCCGGAGGCGATCGAGTAGGCGACGAACGCGTTGAGGCCGAGCCCGGTCGCCAGGGCAAGCGGGAAGTTGGCGACGAGGCCCATCAGGATGGTGAGAACGCCCGCCACCAGAGCGGTGGTCGCGGCGACCCCGGCGAAGTCGCCGCCGGCGAGCAGCTGGCCCTCCGCGTCCTCGGCGCCGAGCAGGATGATCGGGTTGAGCACGATGATGTAGGCCATCGTGAAGAAGGTGACGACGCCGCCGCGGACCTCACGGCCGACGGTCGAGCCTCGATCAGAGATCTTGAAGAACTTGTCCAGGACGCCACCGTGCGACGTGCGGCCCTTGGCCTCGCCTCGGTCGGTGGTCTTGTTGAACTCGGTCACGTTTTTCCCAGGGTGTGATTCGGAGACGGGTGCGGGGAAGGGCTGCCGACCGTCGCGGCCCGAGCCGGACACAGCCAGCGAAGATTGTCCCAGAGCATCCCCGACCACGTGCAGCCGGCGTGGCGTCGTGGACTAGATTCGTGGTGTGGAGAACCCCGAGCAGACGCCCGCGGATCAGGTGCAGACGCACGAGATCGGCAAGCGGACCTACATCATCGCCGACGTGGACCCGCTCGATGTCGATGGTGTCCGCACGGTGGCGGTCGGCGCCGGGCTCTGGCTGCTCGCGTTCATCCTGCTGCTGCCGTTCTACGGACAGCTGAAGGAGAGCGATCGAACCTGGTGGCTGTGGACCTGCGTGGCCGGGTTCGGCCTGGGCGTCATCGGCTGGGACTACTGTCGTCGCCGTCGCCGGGCGAAGACCAACGCCGACGAGAACTGAACTGAGTCAGAACTGCTCGAGGTCATCCCAGGTGAGGGTGTCGAGCACGGGCTCGGGAAGCGGCTGCGGCAGGTTGCGCTTGTGCAGCTGCGCCTCGCTGTGTGCGCCACACCCGTGGTCCATCGAGACCACCCGGCCGTCGTCGTTGGCGTAGGCGTTGGCGCAGACACCGAACAGCGACGACAGCGGGCCGGCGAGCCGGACCATGAAGCCGCAGCTGCCGCAGTTGCCAGGTGCGGACTGGGCGATCGCCGCTTGCGGGCCGTGGCTGCCGTCGTACCAGCGCTGGGCGGCGAGCTCGCGCCCCTCGAGCGAGAGCACGCGGGGGCGACCCAGACCGAGCTCGTCGGAGACCTCACGCAGCGAGTCCTGGTCGATGAGCTCGTCGCCGGCGGTGTAGCCGGGCACGAGTCGCGGGTCGTCCTCGTCGGCGGGCAGCAGGTCACCCGGGCCGAGGTCGCCGGGCTGGATCCGCTCGCGCCAGGGAACCCACTCCGGTGCGGTGATCGCGTCGTCTCCGGGGAGGAGGACGACCTCGTCCACGGTCACGCTCTTCTGGCGGGCGGCGCGGGCGACGGTCACCGACCAGCGCCATCCGCGGTAGCCGAGCCGGGTGCACTCGAACAGGTGGGTGGTCACCCGGTCGTCCTCGGCGACGTGCCCGAGGTGCGCACCGACGTCGGCGACGTCGACGAGCTCGAGCAGCGCTTCGCGGGCAGCGTCGACCGCTCCGGCACCTACGGCGTCGGTCTTCGAAGATCGTGCTGCAGCCATCACGCCCGCGATTCTTCCCCATGTGGGACGCACTTGTCTCGGCGGGGCCACAATCGCTGGCGCGGGCGGGCAAGATGGGACTCATGGCGGACGAGCACCCAGGACCGGCCGACGAGGAGTCGGTTGCCAGTCCCCGGTCCGAGTCTGCGCGGGAACGAGCGCGCGCGGTCAGCGACGCGACCCGTCGTGCCGCCGAGGCGTCCGCCAGGGGCGTCAAGGTCGCCGGCAGCGCGACCAGCCGCGCCGCCAACTACACCTACCGGCAGGCCCGGAGGGCCACCCACGCCGAAGGGGCCGGCGACACCGGACTGAGTCGGCTGATAGAGCTCCACGCCTTCAGCGCCGCCGGCGACGCCGCCGTGGCCATCTCCCTCGCCGGAACGCTCTTCTTCCAGGTGCCCACCGGGGAGGCCCGCGGACAGGTCGCCCTGTTCCTGGGTCTGACGATGCTGCCCTTCGCGATCGTGGCGCCGCTGATCGGTCCGTTCCTCGACCGGTTCGGCCACGGACGGCGCTGGGCGATCGGCGCGACGATGGCGCTCCGCGCCTTCCTCTGCTGGGTCCTGGCCGACGCGGTGCTCAACGACTCCCTGCTGCTGTTCCCGGCCGCGCTCGGCGTCCTGGTCTCCTCCAAGGCGTACGCCGTCACCCGCGCCTCCGCCGTCCCCCGCCTGCTCCCGAGCCGGCTGACCCTGGTCAAGGCGAACTCACGCATCTCCCTGGCCGCCGTCGCCGGCGCGACTGTCTCCGCGCCACTGGCGGTCGGTGCCTCGACCCTAGGGCCGCAGTGGTCCCTGCGCTACGCGTTCGCGGTGTTCGTGATCGCCACCGTGCTGGCGGTCCTGCTCCCCTCCCGGGTCGACTCCTCGCTCGGCGAGGAGCAGGTGTCGATGCGGTGGCTGGCCCGCGGCAACCACCGGCCACGGGTCCGTGTGCCGAGCACGGTCGTGCTCGGGCTCCGGAGCAATGCGGGGCTGCGCCTGATGTCGGGCTTCCTCACCATGTTCATGGCGTTCCTGCTGCGCGACCGCCCGTTCGCCGGGTGGGAGGACCGGCCGGAGCTGCTGATCGGGCTCGTGATCGGCGCCGCCGGGATCGGCGGCACCATCGGGATCGCGCTCGGCTCGATCCTGAAGACCGTGAACCCGGAGACCACCGTCGTGGCGGCCCTGGTCACCGACACAGCGATCGCCGTCGTGGTTGCCCTGTTCTACGGGCTCCCGACCGCGCTGCTGCTCGGGTTGGCGGCCGGTCTGGCGCAGGCCCTGGGAAAGGTGTCACTGGACGCACTCATCCAGCGCGACATCCCCGAGAGGGTCCGGACCAGTGCGTTCGCGCGGTCCGAGACCCTGCTCCAGCTGTCGTGGGTGACCGGTGGCTTCCTCGGTATCGCGCTGCCCCTGATCCCAGGGGTGGGGCTCGGCGTTCTCGGCGGACTGCTGGTCCTGCTGAGCGTCTGGGTGGTCGTCACCCGCGCGCGTCACGTGGCGTGAGCCGTCAGAGCTCCAGCTCGTCGGCCAGCGCACGCAGCAGCATCGCGGTCGGCTTCGCGGTCTTCGGGTCCGGATGCCGCCCGTTGCGGTAGCCGTTCTCGATGTTCTCGAGCAGCCGGTAGAGGTCCTCGATGATGTTGACCATGTCGGCCGGCTTCTTGCGCATCGCCTTGGACACCGACTGGGTCGGCTCCAGCACGCGAACCTGGAGCGCCTGGTCGCCCTTGCGCCCCTGGACCACGCCGAACTCGACTCGCGTCCCCGGCTTGAGGTGGGGCACCCCTGCGGGCAGGGCGGCCGCGCGCACGTAGACGTCGCCTCCCTCGTCCTTGGACAGGAAGCCGAAGCCCTTCTCGGCGTCGTACCACTTGACCTTGCCAGTAGGCACCGGTGACCTCTTCTTTCGAATTCTTTCGGATAGATGCTGCGGGGCTCAAGGATATGGCGCGGGCCAAGCGTCGTACGAACGGGTTATCGGTAGCGCGCGGGATCGGGCAGGCGCTCGTTCATCGAGCCGGAGCGGAAACCCTTCGGATCGACCTCGGCCTGCTCGAACCCGGCACCGAGCACAGCCGCGACGATCTCGGGCAGATCGCGGGCCGCCTCCACCGCCACCGCGTCGAGCTCGACACTGGCCCGGTCGCCGAGGTCCCGCACCCGCAGGTTGCGCACCTTGATGCCGGCGGCGTCCATCGCTGAGCGGACCGCGACCTCGGCCCGCTCGATCCGGGAGAGCCGGAACGGGCTCACCTCGACGCCGTACGCGACCCGTGAGGACAGGCAGGCAGCAGCCGGTTTGTCCCAGGTCGGCAGCCCCCATGCCTGCGAGGCGGCGCGGACCTGTTCCTTGGTCAGCCCCGCGTCCCGCAGCGGCGTGATCGCACCCCGCTCGTGCGCCGCCCGGATGCCCGGCCGGAAGCCGGCCACCGCGTCGTCGGCGTTGGTGCCGGTCGCGACGTGCGCGAAACCGTGCTCCTGGGCCAGCGGGCCCAGCACGTCGAGGAGCTCGGCCTTGCAGAAGTAGCAGCGGTCACCGGCGTTCGCCCGGTAGCCCTCCCGCTCCATCTCGTGCGTCTGAGGAGTATGCACGGCGACACCGAGCTGCTCCGCGAACGCCCGCGCCGGCGACCGTTCGCTCTGGGGCAGTGAGTCGGAGTACGCCGTGGCCGCCGCGACGTTCTCGGCGCCCAGCGCCCGCACCGCCGCGGCGAGCAGGAAGGCGCTGTCCGCCCCTCCGCTGTAGGCCACCATCACCGAGCCGCGCGCCTCGAGGTCCAGCGCGAGAGCGGCGAGCCTCTGCTCCAGCACGTGCGCGTCGAGCCACGCCGGGAAGTCCCCCAGGCTCTCGAGCACCACGTGGGTTCCTGCTTCGCGCAGCTCCGCCTCGCTGCATCCGCCGGTCAGGACGGAGACGCTCAGCGCGCCGGCGGCCAGGGCGCCCTCGACGTCGTGCACGTGGTCACCGACGTAGATGGAGGCTCCGTGCTCCTGGAGCACCGCGGCCTTGCCCACGCCCCACACCTCGCCGACAAGGTGGTCGACGTCGAAGGCGAGCGCATCGAGGTGGAGGGCGGCGTTGGGCGTGAACTTGCCGGTGACCACCACGGTCGAGCCACCGTGTCGACGTACCGCCGCGAGCGCCT
>JBFIWG010000012.1:0-20633 GCA_041606495.1 Nocardioidaceae bacterium | reverse complement strand
GGTGCAGATGATGATTGTGTCGATCAGGGGCTCGAGAAGGGCCACGAACCCTTCGGTCGCCGGCTCGTTCGTCTTCACCGCGGAGTGCGCGATCGACGCCGACCCGATGCCGGCCTCGTTGGAGAAGGCGGCCCGCTGGAAGCCGACCATCAGGACGCCGAGGAAGCCGCCGGCGATGCTGTCGGGGCTGAACGCCCCGGTGATGATGGAGCCGAACGCCGAGGGAACCTGGTCGATGCTGCCGATGACGATGACGAGGCACGCCGTGATGTAGATCGCGGCCATGAAGGGGACGATCTTCTCGGTGACCTTCGCGATGCTCTTGATACCGCCGATGATGACCAGGCCGACGGCGATGGCGAACGCGAGGCCGATCACCCAGTTGAGGCCGGCGAAGGGGCTGTCATCGCCTCCGGTGACGTTCACGATCTGGGCGGTCGCCTGGTTGGCCTGGAACATGTTTCCGCCACCGAGCGACCCACCGATGCAGCAGACCGCGAAGAACGCAGCCAGGAACTTGCCGAGGCCCGGTCGGTTGGTGATCTTCGAGACCCCGTCCCGCAGGTAGTACATCGGCCCACCTGACACGGAGCCATCCGCGTGCTCGTGCCGGTACATGACACCGAGGGTGCACTCGGCCATCTTGGCGGCCATGCCGAAGAAGCCGGCCACGATCATCCAGAACGTCGCGCCGGGGCCTCCTAGCGAGATGGCCACGGCGACGCCGGCGATGTTTCCAAGGCCGACGGTCCCGGACACGGCGGTCGCGAGCGCCTGGAAGTGGGAGACCTCACCGGCATCCTCCGGCTTGGAGTAGCGCCCGCGGACCAGGTTGAGCGAGTGCGGGATTCCTCGCAGCTGAGGGACGCCCAGCCAGAAGGTGAAGAAGATGGCGGCAGCGATGAGCCACAGCACGATCAGCGAGACATCGGCGCCGAGGATCGGCACGGAGTAGAAGACGACGCTGACGATGAAGTCGGAGATCGGGCCGAAGTACTCGCTGATCGTCTCGTCGATGCCCATCGGGACGAGGCTTACGTAGCCGCTCACGGGACCACCGTCACCGGGACAGGTGCGTGCTGCACGATATGCGCCGGGAGACTGCCGAAGATCGCCTGTTTGACCCTGCTGTCTCCGGTGCGGCCCAGCACGATGTGCTCACAGCCGCGCTTCTCGGCTATCTGGATCAGCGTGTCCACCGGATCGCCGTGCTGGACGAGCGTCTCGACGGGCATGCCGCTCTCCTCCGCGAGCGCGAGCATGGGCGTGATGATCTGCTCGGTTGCAGCCTTGATCTCTTCCGTCCGCCTCGCATGGCGTTGCTCGTTCTCCTCGGGAGTGTTGAAGGAGAACGGGGACCAGGGGATCACGTGAACGACCAGAATGCTGCGGTCCAGCTCCTTCGCGCGTCTGGCGGCGAACTCGATCGCTCTCTTGCTCTGCACGCTCCGGTCGACACCAACAAGAATCTCGGACACGGGGCCACCTCAAGATTGAACCGAACAGCGGACACGGCTCCTGACCATAATCATGACTGTGACCCGTGTCACTCTCATGCCGGTCGTGTACCGGTTTGACGTCACCCGTCGGGCTAGCGCCGAAACAGGCAAGCAGTCCCAAACCGGTCCCGTTTCTCGCTGAGAACACCAGGTCGACGCCCGCCAGACCCGCGCGTCGGGTCGTCTAGACCGGCATGACTCAGTCGCCCGTCTCAGTCCTCGGAACGCTTCTTCTCGATGCGGACGAGGAACTCACCGATGGAGCCGAGCAGCATGCCGAGGCTGCCGAACACGAACAGCCAGATGCCGGCCGTCTTCAGGCTCTCGTAAAGGAAGAAGATGCTCCCCACGAAGAACATGGCGTTGCCGAGCAGGCCCAGGCCAAGGTGAACCCATGGGAACTGGCGAAGGACCGCTCCGGCCCATTTCTTCTCCTTCTCCTCCAGGCGCTCCTTGACCTGTTCCGCTTGGTGTCCGGTCGGGCCCATGCTCACTCCCTCGTCGTACGTCGTCTCCGGGAATCCGTACCCGCTGAGCCGCCGAAGAATTCGGTACGACGGGCGACGCGGCCGAGCCCGACGATGCGCGCCCGCCGCGGACAGGGCAGGGTGAACCCATGCACTACGTCGGCGTCGACCTCGCCTGGGGCAAGGAGCGCCCCACCGGCCTCGCCGTCCTCGATGCCGCGGGACGGCTGGTTCACCTTTCGGCGCAGGGCAAGGACGACGCGATCCTCTCGGCGCTGGCGACGTACACGGAGCGCGACTGCCTCGTTGCGTTCGACGCCCCGCTCGTGGTCACCAACCCGACCGGCAACCGGCCGGGCGAAACCGCGCTGAACCGTGACTTCGCGCGCTTCGACGCCGGTGCCCACCCGTCGAACACGGGCAAGCGCGAGCTCGCAGATGGGCCACGCGGGGCCCGCCTGGCCACCGCACTCGGCCTGGACATGGACCCGAAGTCCAGCTCCCCCCGACGCGCGATCGAGGTGTACCCGCACCCCGCGACGGTCGCCTTGTTCCGACTGGGCCGCACGTTGAAGTACAAGCACAAGACCGGACGGCCCCTCGCACAGCTGCGCGACGAGCTCCTCAAGCTGACCGGACTGCTCGAGGGTCTCGAGAGCGCCTCACCACCCATGCACCTGAAGGCCAACCGCGACTGGGGCGAGCTCGTCGAGGCGATCGGATCCGCTGAGCGCAAGAGCGACCTCCGCCGGGCCGAGGACCAGGTCGACGCCGTGGTCTGCGCCTACGTCGCGATGTTCGCCGAGCACAACCCGGAGCTGACCACGACCTACGGCGACTTCGCGACCGGGTACATCGTCACCCCGACCCTGCCCGGAGGGCACCGACCGACACCACGGGCGCCGAGGCAGCCACCGACCGCGCTCTTGAAGGACCCAGTGCGCAGTGCGGTGCAGGAGTACGCCGAGATGCAGCCCGCGCTCCGGGACGCCACGGACCGGTTCGTGGCACTGGTGATCACGCTGCTCGACGACGCGGGCATCAACTACCTCAGCGTCACCGGGCGGGCCAAGAGCGTCGCGTCGTTCGCGGCGAAGGCCGACCGGACCGCGGACGGGCGGCCGCTCTTCTCCAACCCGCTCGAGGAGATCACCGACCAGATCGGCGTCCGGGTGATCACCTACCTCCGCAGCGACGTCACCGCGGTGGCCGATCTACTCGGAGACCAGTTCGCAGTGCTCGACGATCGCGACCTGGGCCAGGAGACCGCCAGCGAGGGCAGGTTCGGCTACGCGAGCAGGCACCTGCTCGTCACCCCGGACAAGGCACGCACCACGCCCCCGTCCTACGACTCGCTCGAAGGCAGACGTGCCCAGGTCCAGGTGCGCACGGTGCTCCAGCACGCGTGGGCGGAGTTCGAGCACGCGATCCGGTACAAGGGCACTATCCCCGAGGAGCACGTGCCGGACCTGGACCGCAGGTTCACCCTCGCCGCTGGGCTGCTGGAGCTCGCCGACCGCGAGTTCTCCCTCATCCGTGACAAGCTGCAGGCGTCGCTGCCGGTGACCCAGCCGGAGCAGGACGTCACCGACCCACGCATCAGCGGGGAGGACCTGGCCACCTTCCTCGCGGGGACGTACGCCGACGCCGGTTGGTCCCGCACCGACCACTACGCATGGGTCTCGGGGCTGCTGCTCGAGCTGGGCATCACGTCACTGGACGAGCTCGCCGGGCTGCTCACCTCGGTGGACAGCACCGCGATCAACGCGCGGATGGGCTACCGCTACCCACCCGGCGCGGTTCGCCGGCTCGATGACGCCCTGCTCGCGATCTTCGGACCGCGGTACCTGACCCTGCACGGCAATGCACATCGTGAAGCGCTGCTGAGCACCCGGCTCGAGAAGCTGCGCACGCCCCTGGAACTGGTCGAAGGAGACGAGTCATGAGTGCGCGCTTTCAGGAGCTTGCCTGGGAGGAGACGCCGATCGGGACGATCAGTCTGCGCCGGCGCCACGACCCGACCGTCGACGCCGACGTGTTCGAGGTCAAGCTCGACGACGAGTACCTGATGTCGAGCCTGTTCACCGCGGCCGAGGTCGAGCTGGCCCACCTCGGTCTCGGTGCGGTCGACGGCGGGGAGCTCGACGTCTTGGTAGGTGGACTGGGGCTCGGCTATACCGCCCAGGCGGTGCTTCCCGACCAACGGGTCCGGACGCTGACCGTCGTCGACGCGCTCGGTGCCGTGATCGGGTGGCATCAGGATGGTCTGCTGCCCGTCTCCGACTCGCTCACCTCCGACCCGAGGACGCGGCTGGTCCACGACGACTTCTTCGCGATGATGCGCGGCGAACCAGATCCCGAAGGTGACGGGCCCACCCGTTTCCACGCGATCCTCCTCGACGTCGACCACTCGCCGCGCCATGTGCTCAGCCCAAGCCACGCCGACTTGTACACCGCAGAAGGCCTCCGGGCCCTGCAGCGTCACCTGGCCCCCGGGGGCGTCTTCGCGCTGTGGTCCGACGACCCACCGGACGAGGAGTTCCTGTCGACCCTCGGGGAGGTGTTCGCGGCGCACGGAGCCGACGTGGTGAGCTTCGACAACCCGCTCACCAGAGGACGGTCGGCCAACACCATCTACGTCGCCACATAGGCGGTCTCGCTCCGGACGTAGCGACGCAGCACCGCCAGCGCTCCGAACCCGAGACCCCAGACGATGGCGGCTGCTCCGACGATGTCGCCCAGGCTGGCGGCGTGCGTCGGATAGGCGATCGAAGTGGCGCCGAGCCATACGGCGGTAGCCGACACCGAGAGCGCGGAGACCAGGGTTCCGGCCCACCCCAGAGCGACCCCTGCGGCCACCACCGTCGCGACGAGCACGATCGCGACGTACAGAGCCGCCTGCATCGGCCAGTGGTCAAGGCCCATCGTTTCGTCAATGGGGCCCGTGGCCGTGTAGAAGGTCCACATCGCGTCCCATGCGTAGTTGGCCGCCACCGGGACGGCGGCAACGACGGCGCCCAGGACCCACCGGTCGTACTCGGGCCAGGTCCATCCCCCCGGTGGCCTGACGTACCCGCGAGCGAGGTCTGCGGCGAAGGCGGCGTTCAGCACCAGCACGGCAGCCGGCACCAGCTGCGCAAGCTGCCCTGAGGCCATCGCGGTCAGCCCGACGGCCAGGCCGACGACGGCGACTTGCGCGAGCAGTGCGGGCGCTCCTGGCCGGAAGATGAGCACCAGCAGGGGAAACGAGACCAGGACCGTGAACAGCAGGCCCCAACCCGCCTCAAGCAAGTAGACCCGGAAGAAGCCCGGCGCCTGCTCGATGGGGGTGAGCAGATCGACGACGCCGAAGTAGATCCCGCACCAGACGAACACCCCCACCGCCGCGACCGCTCTTGCGGCACGTAGCTCCCCGTTGGTCGGGCGCCCCGTCGGCTCGCCCATGACCCAATGCTCTCTCCTGCGGTTTGACCATGCCACTCCTCGGGCACGACCGGATTAACGGACCGCCGGGACCGGAACCCTGCGGCAAACAGCGAGCGAGGGCGAGGTCGCGATGAGGCACATCCCGCCGTGGGTGGTGCGCACGGTCGCGTACTGCGTGACCTTCCTCGTCCTCGCGGTCACCGCGTGGGTCGTCACGTATGCACTGGCGAGGGTGCTCACCATCACGTTCGCAGTGGTCGCTGCCCTGCTGCTCGCCGCGATGCTCGCACCTCTGCGGGACCTCCTGGGCCGCGTTCGGCTACCCCGATGGGCCGCCGCGCTCGTCTCCGAGCTGGCGCTGCTCCTTGTCGTCGGCTCCACACTCGCGCTGGTCGTGAGCCGCGCGCTCAGCCAGGTCGAGGATCTGGAGGAGGCGGTCACCACGGGAGTGCAGAACCTCAAGCAGCTCATCGTCGACTCCCCGTTGCCGTTCTCCCAGACGCGACTGGACCGAGCCCAGGAGGAGCTGACCAGCTTCGTCACCGACGCGGTTCCGAGTCCGACCGCTGGGGCCAGCGCGGCGGTGGATCTGCTCTCGGGCACGGCCCTGGCTCTGTTCCTGCTGTTCTTCCTGCTCAAGGACGGCGAACGCATGTGGCAGTGGGCCGTCGGCTGGGTGCCCGTTCACCGGGCCGAGTACGTCGACGGCGCCGGTCAACGCGCATGGGACACCTTGACCCGCTACGTCCGCGGGATCGTCGTGGTGGCCTTGATCGACGCCGTGGGTGTGGCCATTGCGATGCTGGCCCTCGGCGTACCGCTGGCCGCCTCACTGACCCTGATCGTGTTCATCGGCGCTTTCGTGCCGATCGTGGGTACGACGGTCAGCGGGGCGGTCGCGGTGGGCGTCACGCTCGTCACCGTCAGCCCGCTCGCGGCGCTGATCCTGCTCGGAGCGGTGCTGCTGGTGCAGGCCATCGAGGGCAACCTGCTGCAGCCACTGGTGATGGGCAGGACACTGCAGCTGCACCCGGTGGTGATCGTGATGAGCGTCGCGGTCGGCACGATCCTCGGCGGCGTTCTGGGCGCTATCGTCGCGGTGCCACTCGTCGCCGTGGGCTACCGGCTCGCTGAGTACCTCGCCGACCGCGAGACGAGCCCCGCCCCACGACCCGCAGACTGACCGGACGTCAACGCAACCCGAGGGATCCCGGCCCCCGTGGCCGGGATCCCTCGGGTTGCGATCAGCCGCGGTAGACCACGCCTTCGGCAACCTCGAGGACCTGCGCACGGGTGAAGTACTCCGGCGCCTGCACCGAGAACGGCTGCCCGGCCGACGTACGCCCCTCGAGGACCCAGCCCTCGCCGGCTCGCCCGACCTGGGCGGTGCGGCCCTGGACCTGCTCGGTCGTGACCTCGTGCGCACCGTAGTCCGACCCGAAGTTCGCGCTCGGCCCGTCGAGCAGGACCACCGTGAGGTCGTCGGCGCCCTCGCCCGAGTCCGGCGAGTAGCTGACGTGGTGGTCCGAGAGGTACCGGTCAGCGGACCAGCCCTCGGGTGCAGCCGTCAGAGTCAGGTCGACGTGCTGCGGACGGTCCCGCAGCGACTCGGCCAGCTCCTCGACCACCTCGGCGTCGGCCAGGTCGCCGTGACCGGTCACGCCTACCCAGTCGCCGTTGTCGTCCTGCCAGACCGCAGACAGGGTCGGGTGCCCGTCGGTCGTGCCACCGAAGTCGGTCCCGCCGAACAGCACGCCTTCGTAGCCTGCGATGTCCAAAGACCTCGCGTCGTCGGGGATCGCCCAGTGGTTCTCCTCGTCGGCGACCGTGATGTCCATCGCGTCGGCCGCAGCACCGTCGTACCGCGCGGCCACGAAACCGAGGTCTCGCTCGAACACCGGTGCGGCCAGCCCCGCCGGCAACGAGGCCGGAGTGAGCGGGAACGTCAACGGGTCCGAGGGACCGAGCGCGACCGCCCGGGTGCCACCCAGGCCGATCATCGACGGCAGCACGGCGACCATACCGGCCGCAGCAGCGGCGACCAGCGCGACCTTGATCCGCCGTCCCGTGCTCGGGCGGCGGTCGGCGATCGGCGTCACGTTCGACTCGCGAGCGATCTGTCCGGTGAGCTCGGCACGGGCGCGGGTCAGCACGTCGTCGCGCAGCGGCGAGGCGCCGGGGCCATAGGTCTCCAACAGCTCGAGGTCGTTCATCGTGCTCCCCCTTCGGTCAGGTCCGGCGTGGTTCGGTTCGTGAGGTGCTGCTGCACCTTCTGTCGTGCTCGGTGCAGCCGCGATCGGACAGTGCCGACCGGCACCTCCTGCACGGCAGCGACCTCGGCGTAGGTGAGGTCACCCCATGCCACAAGAAGCAACACCTCGCGGTCGCGCTCGTCGAGGTCCGCGAGCGCAGCGGCAAGGGATGGTCCGAGGACCTGCGCGTCCATCCGGTCGTGGGCCTCGTCAAGGTGGTCGACGTCGGCCGGGTCGACGTACCCGGCGGACCGCGCGAGCGCCCGGTAGCGGCTGACCTCGTCACGCTGGTGCCGCCGCAGCAGGTTGGCCCCGATGCCGTACAACCAGGGCCGGACGTCGACCCGGTCAGGCCGGTAGGACTCGCGCCGCCGGAAGGCGGTCAGGAAGGTCTCACCGAGCAGGTCGTCGGCCAGGTCTCCCACCCGACGGCTGAGGTAGCGGTGGATGGCAGGCGCATGCCTGTCGAAGATCTCGGCGAAGAGCTCAGGTTGCTCGAGCGAGTTGCGGATGAGGTCGTGGTCGGAGGGTGGTCCGGGTCGCGGCACCGGCACTGGTGGCGTCTGCGAAATTGTCGTCACACCCCCTTATCGCAGTTGCGACGATAGGGGTTCACGGCGCTTCGACAGGAGCCCCCGCCGGCGGCGCGTTGAGGGCGAGCGTCAGCTCCAGCACCGACTGCGGGTCGGTGAGCCGGTCGCCGTACAGCTCGCGGAGCTGCCCCATCCGGTACCTCACCGTCTGCGCGTGCACGAAGAGGTCCGCGGCAACGTCGTCCCGTCGGCCCTGGTGCAGGAGCCACGACCTCAGCGTCTCGGCAAGCCGCTGAGCGGTAGCTGGACGGAGGCCGTCGAGCGGTTCAAGCGCCCGCGCGCGAAGGTCGGCGATCGCCTCCGGGTCGGCGCCGAGCACCAGCGAGGCGAGATGCGCCTCGGTGTCCACGGCCGCGCCAGATGCGTCCTGCGCCAGGTCCAGCTGGACAGCGCGCACCAGGCGGAGGTACGACGCCCGCGCCTCCGTCCACGGCCGCGGCGGACCGACCACCGCGCCACGACCCTCGAGCACCCGCAGCAGCTGCTGCCGGTCGCGGCCCTCCATGTCCGGCACCAGTAGCAGCGCCCGGTCCTCGAGGTCCTCGAGCCCGGGCAGCTCCTCGTTGGGCTGAAGGAGGTTCTTGCGCAACAGGGAGACGACACCGCGCACCTGTGACGCCGGCAGCAGCACCGCTGTCAACGAGCGCGGCACTGCCCACTCCGCGCGCTCGGCACTCGCGAGGAGTACGTCGTCCGACGCTCCCGCCAGCAAGCGCTGTGCCAGCTGCTCGAGGTAGCGCTCACGCACCCGGCCGGACGTGGCCAGCTCGTCGGTGTGCCCGGCCACGCTGGCGGCGGACAGCTCGTCGATGTAGGCGAAGACGAGCTCTGCGAACTGCGCCAGGGTGGCCACCGGGACCCCCGCCTCCACGGCAGCCGCCGACAGCTCACGCCACGACACCCGGGCCCCGACGCGGTAAGCCGCCAGCAGCGAGTCCATGGACCGACCGCTGCGCGCCTCGCCGCGGCCGAGCGAGTAGGCGCCGTCCAGCGTCGGCCCCAGTGGGGTGCTCGGGTCGGACGTGGCGGCGCCGGAAGCCAGCTTGAGGAAGCCGGCCAGCGCCATCTGCACCGCCGCCTCGATCTTGACCCCCATCTGGCCCGTGAGCGCACCCGCATAGCTGGGGACCTCGACGGTGATCGCGGCGACGGTCTCCTCGGCCACGCGAGGCAACAGGTCACGCAGCCGGGCCGCCACGTCTTCCTCGAGCTCGAGGTCGGCTGCCCGGCGAGCGGTGTGGCTGTTCGAGGCCTGCGCCATAATCTTTGTCCTCTCCGAACAATCCAGCAGGAGATCTTCACATGCGAGGGACAGGACTTTACCCCTCTGGGCCGGAGATGCTTGACGCATGGCGACAACTGTCCAGACTCCGGCACCGGCGAGGTCGACCACCTCGCTGCGTGACCGGGCGCTCCGGTTGGCCGAGCGGGTCACCACTCCGCTCCTCCCGGCCGACTACCTCGACCTCTTCAGCCCTCTGCACTCCGGCGCCGACCTGCGCGGCCGGATCGTCGGCCTCTACCCCGAGACCCGGGACGCGGTCACGGTCGCGATCAAGCCTGGTCGCGGCTGGCGTCGACACACGCCCGGCCAGTACATCCGGATCGGCGTCGACGTCAACGGCGTCCGCCACTGGCGTGCCTACTCGCTCACCTCACCGTTGGACCGGCCTGACGGGCTGATCACGGTGACTGTCAAGGCGATCCCGGACGGCGTGGTCAGCAACCACCTCGTACGACGGGCCACGGTCGGCACGCTGATCCAGCTCGACCAGGCCCAAGGCGAGTTCGTGCTCCCCTCCGAGCGGCCCGAGCGTGTGCTGTTCGTGACGGCCGGGAGCGGAATCACCCCGGTGATGGGCATGCTGCGCAACGCGGTGCACGAGCTCGCCGACGTCGTACTGGTGCACTCCGCACCGACCGCGGATGACGTGATCTTCTCCCGCGAGCTCCAGCAGCTCGCCAAGGAGCGCCGGATCCGGCTGGTCGAGAAGCACACCGAGACCGACGGGATGCTCGACATCACCGAGCTGGTCGAGCTGGTCCCCGACTACGCCGACCGGCAGACCTGGGCCTGCGGACCTGTGGGCCTGCTCGACGCCCTCGGCGATCACTGGGAGGCCCGCGGCATCGCCGACCGGCTGCACGTCGAGCGTTTCCGCCCCACCGTCCTGGTGACGGGCGAAGGCGGCACGGTCCGCTTCAGCCGAAGCGAGACGGTGCTCGAGGCCGACGGCGCCACTCCCCTGCTCGACGCGGGCGAGTCCGCCGGGGTGCTGATGCCGTCCGGGTGCCGCATGGGCATCTGCTTCGGGTGCGTCGTACCCCTCCGTGAAGGCGCCGTGCGCGACCTGCGCAACGGCGAGGTGACCACGGCTGCACCCGGCGACGGCGTGCTGATCCAGACCTGCGTGTCGGCCGCGGCCGGCACCTGCGACATCGACCTCTAGACGAGAGACGACAACATGACTGTTTTGCAGAAGAAGGACACGAGCCCGATCGCCCACCTCACCGAGGAGGACATCGAGAACCTCGGCAAGGAGCTCGACGCCATCCGCCAGGAGGTGATCGACACCCGCGGCGAGCGCGACGCCGCGTACATCCGCAAGGTCATCGCCACCCAGCGCAAGCTGGAGCTCGGCAGCCGTGCCGTGCTGCTGTTCTCGCTCTTCCCGCCGGCCTGGCTGGTCGGCACCGCGGGGCTCAGCGTTGCCAAGATCCTGGAGAACATGGAGATCGGGCACAACGTCATGCACGGTCAGTGGGACTGGATGCGTGACCCGAAGATCCACTCCACCACCTGGGAGTGGGACAACGCCTCGCCCTCCGAGCAGTGGAAGCACTCGCACAACGAGCTGCACCACACGTACACCAACGTCATCGGCCGCGACAACGACCTCGGCTACGGCATCATGCGCGTCGACGAGGACCAGCGCTGGCACCCGTTCTACCTCGGCCAGCCGCTGTGGAACTTCGTCAACGCCTGCTTCTTCGAGTACGGCATCGCCGCCTACGACCTGGAGCTGGGCCGTAACCTGCGCTCGAAGAAGCGCCGGCAGAGCCCGGAGTTCCGGGCCAGGGCGAAGCAGGTGCTCCGCAAGATCCGCGGCCAGGTGACCAAGGACTACGTGCTGCACCCCGTGCTGTCCGGCCCGTCGTTCCTGCACACCATCGGCGCCAACGCCACCGCCAACCTGGTCCGCAACCTGTGGACCCACTCGGTGATCATGTGCGGCCACTTCCCCGAGGGCGTCGAGACGTTCGAGCGCCGCTCGATCGAGGGCGAGACCCGCGGCGAGTGGTACCTCCGTCAGATGCTCGGCTCGGCCAACATCTCTGGCGGCAAGGCGATGCACATCATGACCGGCAACCTGTCGTACCAGATCGAGCACCACCTCTTCCCTGACCTGCCGAGCAACCGCTACCAGGAGATCGCGCCCAGGATCCGCGACCTCTTCGAGCGCTACGGCCTGACCTACACCAGCGGCCCGCTGCCCAAGCAGGTCGGCTCAGCGTGGAAGAAGGTCATCCGGCTGTCACTGCCCAACGAGTTCGGGCAGAAGGCGTCGGCACGGGTGCTGTCCATCGCACGTCCGATCAAGCAGGCGGACGCCGCCCAGGACTCAGACCGGGAGTCGGCTGCCTGACGATCGATGGGGAGCGGTCAGGTCCGGACCTGGAAGGCCACCCAGACCGCCTTGCCACCGTCGAGGTTCGCAAGAACACCCCAGGAGTCGCCCAGCTCCTCGACGAGCAAGAGCCCCCGGCCGGCCGTGGATCGCGTTCTCTGCGTTCTCGAGACCGGTCGGCGGGACGACTCGTCGGAGACCTGGAGCAGCACCGTGCCGTTTGTCCGCTGCAGGGTCACCTCGAAGGGCGTCCTCGCATGCACGACCGCGTTGGTCGCGAGCTCGCTGACCACCAGAGCCGCGTCGGCTGCGAGATGGGGCAACTCGTGATGGGCAAGGTGCGTGGTGACGAACTCCCGTGCCTCGGCCACGACCGTACGATCGGGAGCCCACCGCCGCCGATACGTCCACTCGGGCTCAACGCCCACTGTTCCACGCCCTCAGATATAGCTGGATTGTCGAGGAACCGGCGTCCACAGCAGGGTCTGGGCGTGGCGCGAAGGCCTGACTCTAGTTTCCTACCCCGCTCACGAGCGACTACACATCGACTGACGCGCCATCTCGGGAGTCTGGGGACCGTGTGAATCCGGAGGGGTCTCCTCGCCTCACTAGGATCGACGACATGGCTGACGACACCTACACCGTCGAGCGTTCGATCACGATCGACGCTCCTCAGAAACCCATCTACGACCAGGTCGCGGACTTTCACAACTGGCCCCACTGGTCCCCGTGGGAGGAGCTCGACCCGAACCTGCAGCGCACCTACTCCGGTGCCGACTCCGACAATGGCGCCGCCTACGCATGGTCGGGCAACCGCAAGGCGGGGCAGGGCAGAATGGAGATCACCGAAGCCACCGAGCCGTCCCACGTGAAGATCGACCTCGTCTTCGAGAAGCCGTGGAAGGCCCGCAACGACACCTGGTTCACGATCACGCCGGAGGGCTCCGGCTCCCGCGTCACCTGGACGATGACCGGCAAGAAGACCCTGATGACCAAGGTGATGGGCATCTTCAAGTCGATGGACAGCATGCTCGGCCCGGACTTCGAGAAGGGCCTCTCGCGCCTGAAGGCCACCGCCGAGAGCTCCACCGCGGGCTGAGCCGGTGTCGGGTCAGACGTGAGCACTCATCACGTGCTTGACCCGGGTGTAGTCCTCGAGCCCGTAGATCGACAGGTCCTTGCCGGTGCCGGACTGCTTGAACCCGCCGTGCGGCATCTCTGCCGGCATGACCTGGTGACAGTTGATCCACACGACCCCGAAGTCGAGCTCTCCCGCCATCCGCGTCGCGCGACCGTGGTCCCGGGTCCACAGGCTCGATGCCAGCGCGAGGTCGACACCGTTGGCCATCGCCAGAGCGGCGGCCTCGTCGGAGAACGCCTGCACCGTCAGCACCGGCCCGAACACCTCCTGCTGGACGACTTGGTCGTCCTGCCGAACGCCCGTGACGACCGTGGCGTCGAGGAAGTAGCCGGGCCCACGCCCTGAGCCGCCGGCGGCGACCTCGGCGTGGCGGGGGAGGTCGTTCAGGAACTGCTCGACACGCGATTTCTGGGCTGCACTGTTCACGGGTCCGAAGGCGGCGTCATCGTCGTCCGGAGCCCCGGGCACCATCCCTCGGGCTGCGTCGGCGAGGTGCTTGACGAACTCGTCGTGGACCGACTCCTCGACCAGGACCCGGGTTGCCGCCGTGCAGTCCTGACCCGCGTTGAAGTAGCCGGCACCGGCGATGGCCTGTGCCGTGGCCGAGAGGTCGGCGTCGGCGAAGACCAACGCCGGCGCCTTGCCTCCGAGCTCGAGGTGCACGTCCTTGAGCGTGCCGGCCGCTGACGCCATGACCTCAGAACCCGCGCGGGTACTGCCGGTGATCGCCACCATGTCGGGTCGCGGGTGTGCGACAAGCGCCCTGCCCGTGTCCCGGTCGCCGCAGACCACGTTGAGGACGCCGGGCGGCAGCACCTCCTGCGCGATCTCGGCGAGACGAACGGTGCTCCAGGGCGTGGTGTCGGCCGGCTTGAGAACCACGGTGTTCCCGGCAGCGATGGCGGGAGCGATCTTCCAGATCGCCATCATCAGCGGGTAGTTCCAGGGTGTCACCTGAGAGATCACCCCGACCGGCTCGCGACGGATCGAAGAGGTGAATCCTGCTTCGTACTCGCCTTGCGCGACGCCGTTGAGGACGCGGGCAGCGCCGGCGAAGAACCTGAGCTGGTCGACGGACGGAACCAGCTCCAGCTCGCGCGTCAACGACCGCGGCTTCCCCGTGTTCCTGACCTCGCACTCGATCAGCTCCTCGGCATGGTCCTCGACCAGGTCTGCGAGGGCAAGGAGCGCCCGCTGCCTCTGCGCCGGGGTGGTGCGCCGCCAAGACGGGAAGGCCTTGTCGGCCGCAGTGATCGCCGCATCAACGACGGCCGGGTCCGACCGGGGTGCCTCACCGATGGCTGCACCCGTAGCGGGATCGACGAACTCCATGGTCGCCGTGGCGGCGACCGCGTGGCCGCCGATGATGTTGTGGAGCGTGGTCATGGTTTCTCCGTCTGTACGAGGGTCAAGGCGGTCAGCGGACGCCGAGCACCTTGCCGGGGTTGAGAATGTTCTGCGGGTCCAGGGCTTGCTTGATCGAGCGATGCGTCGCCAGCCCCACCTCGCCGAGCTCTGTGGCGAGCCAGTCGCGCTTGAGGGCCCCGACCCCGTGCTCGCCGGTGATCGTGCCTCCTAGGTCGAGACCGAGCCGCATGATGGCTTCGAAGGCGTGGTGTGCGCGCTCGCGCTCGGCCGGATCCGTGGAGTCGAACACGACGGCCGGGTGCATGTTCCCGTCGCCCGCGTGACCGGCGCAGGTGACCAGGACGTCGTACCTGCGCCCGATGTCGGCGACGCCGCGGACCAGGTCAGCCAGTCGCGCTCGGGGCACGCACACGTCGTCCACGAGCTCGGCACCGAGCGCCTCGTGCGCCGGACCGACCATTCTGCGCGCCGCGACGAGCAGCTCACCCTCGGCCGCGTCATCGGCCACCAGAATGTCGGTGGCTCCGTGACGTCCACAGGAGTCGGCGAACCCCTTCAGCTCGCTCTCCGCGCGGTCCGCGTCATCTGACTGCGCGATGAGCACTGCCCCGGTGTCGTCCGGATAGCCGAGGTCGCGGTAACGCGAGACGACCTCGATCGTGGCCGCGTCCATGAGCTCGAGCATGGAGGGCGAGGCCCCTGACGCCATGAAGTCGTCCACGGCCAGGCAGGCCTGTGACACGTCCGGGAACAGCGCGGCGGCCGTGCGAGGCGCCGCAGGAGCCGGTCGCAGCGACAGGGTCGCTTCAGTGACCACACCCAGGGTTCCCTCGGACCCGACGAAGAGATGGGTCAGGTCGTAGCCCGCCACCCCCTTCGCTGTCATCCGTCCCGTGCGCAGCACCGATCCGTCGGCGAGCACCACCTCCAGGCCACGAACCCAGTCCGACGTGACGCCGTACTTCACGCAGCACAAGCCACCCGCATTGGTGGCGATGTTGCCGCCCAGGGTCGAGGTCTCCCAGGACGCAGGATCCGGAGGGTAGAACAGCCCCTCCTCGAGGGCCGCCCGGGACAGGTGCGCGTTCACCACGCCGGGCTGGACGACGGCCACCCGCTCGCCTGCGTCGACGCTGAGGATCTTGCTCATCCGCTCCAGACTGAGCAGCAGACACCCGTCGACGGCATTGGCCCCGCCGGACAGCCCCGTGCGTGCACCCTGAGGAACCACGGGCAGCTGATGCGCGGAAGCGAACCTGACCGTGGCCGCGACCTCATCCGTCGAGGTCGGTCGAACCAGGGCGATGGCGCTGCCGCTCTCGCAGAACCTGGCCTGATCCTGGGCGTGGGCCTGGAGCACGTCGACGTCGGTGACAACCCGACCGGCCGGAAGGATCTGCTGCAGTCGACGCACGACATCGGTCGCGACCGCTGCACCCGACGAGCCCACCCTCAGACCACCTGGTGGTAGATCAACGTCGGACGATCGGCCGTCAACGCCGTGGCCGCAAGCGAACCGAGCTCGTCGACCTCGCGTGCGGTGACCCCGTGCGCACCGATCGCGCGGGCCATCGCCGGCAGGTCCGGACGGTACAGGTCCACCGCCTGAGGAACGATCCCACGATCGACCATCTGTTCCTTGATCTCGGCGTAGCCACCGTTGTCCACGATCACGATGGGCAGGGCCAGCCGCTGCTCAGTGGCAGTGACCAGCTCCTGGATGCTGAACATCGCTGCGCCGTCACCGAAGAGACCCACGACGGGTCGCTCGGGCGCGGCCACCTTGGCGCCGATCGCTGCGGGCAGGCCGTAGCCGAGCGTCGCGTAGCCGGTGGGGTAGAGCAACCTGCTAGCCGTCGTGAAAGGCCAGTAGTGAACCGTGCCGTAGTAGGTCACCTGGGAGCTGTCACCCGCCACGACCGTGTCCACGGGAAGGGCCGCTGCCAGGCCCCTCTGGATGTCTGCCCAGGGACCGGCGTCCTCGGCGGCGTCTCGGGCGATGGCTGCGCGGTCCGACGCGACATCAGGAGTACGACGCGCGAAGCCCTTGTCGCGCAGGATCTCGAGCAGCTCGTCAAGCACCGTTGCGGCATCGCCCACTACGGCGACGTCGGCCCGGACGTTCTTGTGCATCTGAGCAGCGTCGATGTCCACTCTGACGACGGCGCGCTCGCCGTGGACGCCCGGCGCGACGGCGCCACCCCACAGATCCGAGTCACCGAGCTCGGACCCGATCACCAGCACCAGGTCGGCAGAGTTGACGACCCGGTGCGCGGCCTCGAGGCGGACCGACGCGCCGAGTGCGGCCGGGTGCCCCTCGTCGAGGACACCCTTGCCGTTCACGGTGGTCAGCACCGGCAGGCCAAGGTCGGCCAGCGCGAGTATCTGCGCCGCCGCCCCGCGCGCCCCTCCTCCGGCCACCACGACCGGCCTCCTGGAACCGTCGACGGCAGCGGCGACCTCCTCCATCCGTGCCCGTCCGGGGCCAACGGGTGCCGGCAGGTCTCGGACCGCAGCGGCACGCCGCTCCCACGGTCCTTCGAGCACGTCGACCGGAATCTCGAGGTGCACGGGACGCGGACGCGAAACGGAGAACGCCTCGAACACGGAGGCGACCACCTCGGGGATGTGATCGGCCTGCTCGACCCGGATGCTGCGGCCACACACCGCGTCAAGCGCGGCCTGCTGGTTCTTGACCTCGTGCAGCCAACCGACATCGGCCCCGACGGTGCCCCGGGGTGGGCCGGGCGAGATCGCGAGCGTCGGCACCGAGTCGGCGTACGAGGTGCCGAGGGCGGTGATCGCGTTGGTGATTCCGGGACCCGAGGTGGTGATGAACACTCCTGGTCGACCGCTGACCCGGGCGTACCCGTCCGCGGCGTACCCCGCACCCTGCTCGTGCCGGGTGACGACGTGCCGGATCCCGGAGTCGGGAAGGTAGCGGTACAGCTCCAGGTTGTGCGTGCCCGGGATCCCGAACACGTCCCTGACGCCGTGCGCGACGAGGGCGTCCACGACTGCCGCGCCGCCGGTGACCAGGTCAGTCATGATTGCGCTCCCGCCGCGGCGCCATCGCGCTGATCAGCTCGTAGGCCGCGTGCGAGGCAGCGATTCCGGTCATCTCCGCATGGTCGTAGGCCGGCGCCACCTCGACGATGTCGGCACCCACCAGGTTCAGGTCGCCGAACGCCCGCAGCATGTGCAGCAGCTCCCGGCTGGTCAGCCCACCCGCCTCGGGGGTACCGGTTCCGGGTGCGAACGCCGGGTCCAGCACGTCGATGTCGAGAGAGACATACGTCGGTCGGTCGCCCACGCGGGCCTTGATCTGCTCCACCGCTCCGCGCCAACCGAGATCGTCCATGTCGTGCGCACCGAGCACCCGGAAGCCGAGCACCTGGTCGTCGGTGAGGTCCTGACGGGAGTACAGCGGACCGCGGATGCCGACGTGCATGCTGCCGGTCTTGTCGATCAGGCCTTCCTCACTCGCCCGGCGAAACGGGGTGCCGTGGGTGACCGGTGCACCGAAGTAGGTGTCCCAGGTGTCCAGGTGAGCGTCGAAGTGGACTACGGCGATCGGCCCGTGCATCTCGTGCATGACCCTCAGCAGCGGCAGCGCGATGGTGTGGTCGCCGCCGATCGTGAGGAGCTTGCCGCTCGAGTCCAGCACTTCCCGGGCCCCGGCATCGATCTGCCGCAAGGCGTCCTCGATGTCGAACGGGTTGCAGGCGATGTCACCGGCGTCGGCCACCTGCTGGGTGGCGAACGGTTCGACGTCCTGCACCGGGTTGTAGGGGCGGAGCAGCTTCGACGAGCTGCGCACGTGGCCGGGTCCAAAACGCGCTCCGGGCCGATAGCTGACACCCGAGTCGAACGGGACGCCGATTACGGCCACGTCTGCGCGCGGCACCTCGTCGAGACGAGGCAGCCGGGCGAACGTCGCCGGCCCGCCGTAACGTGGCACCGCGGTGGCGTCGACCGGGCCGAGGATCGTGGAGGTCATCTGCTGTCACAACACTTTCGAGAGGAAGGCCTGGGTACGTGCGTGCTGCGGGTTGCCGAAGACGTCGGACGGTGTGCCCTGCTCGACGATGACTCCACCGTCCATGAACACCACCCGGTCGCACACCTCCCGCGCGAAGCCGATCTCGTGGGTGACCACGATCATCGTCATGCCTTCGTCGGCCAGCCCCTTCATGACCTCGAGCACCTCACCGACCAGCTCGGGGTCGAGCGCCGAGGTCGGCTCGTCGAAGAGCATGAGGGCAGGCTCCATCGCCAGAGCTCGGGCGATGGCCACCCGTTGCTGCTGACCGCCGGAGAGCGTCGCCGGGTATGCGTGGGAGTGATCCGCGAGCCCGACCCTGTCCAGGAGGTCGCGAGCCTGCGCCCGGGCTGCACCCTTGTCGCGTCGCTTGACGTAGACCGGGGCCTCCATCACGTTCTCCAGCGCCGTGCGGTGCGGGAAGAGGTTGAACCTCTGGAAGACCATCCCGACGTCCCGACGGGCCGCGGCGACCTCGCGGGGTCGCAGCTCGTACTTCTTCCCGTTGTGGCGGCGGTAGCCCACCAGCTGGCCGCGAACACTGATCTCGCCGCCGTCGAGCCGTTCGAGGTGGTTGATGCAGCGCAGGAAGGTGCTCTTGCCCGAGCCGGAGGGCCCGAGAAGTGAGACGACCTCGCCTGCCTGGACCTCCAGGTCGATGCTCTTGAGCACCTCCCGGTCGCCGTACACCTTGCGCACGCCGACCGCCTCGACCATCGGTGTCGTCGTCATCATCGGGCTCCTGCCGTGGGCCTGGTCCTGCGGCGTCCCTGCGGGGCGCCCGGAACACCTCGGCTCATCCGCTTCTCGAGCCGGTTCTGGATCAGGGTGAGGATGGTGGTGAGGACGAGGTACCAGATGCTGGCCACGATGAGCAGCGGGATCTGCTGGAAGTTCCGCCCGTAGATCAGCTGGGCGGTCGTGGTGAGCTCGGGCAGACCGATGACCAGCACCAGTGACGTCAGCTTGAGCATCGAGATGGTCTGGTTCGCGGTCGGCGGGACGATCAGCCGCGCCGCCTGCGGCAGCACGACGCGCCGGTACGTCGTGAGCGGGTTCATGCCCAGCGCCTGCGCCGCCTCGTTCTGACCACGGTCGACCGACCCGATCCCTGCGCGGACGATCTCGGCCATGTAGGCGGCCTCGTTCAGCCCCAGTCCAAGGATCGCCGCGGTGAACTGGGTGATCAGCACGTTCGTCGGCCAGCTGACGAACTCCGGCCCGAACGGGATGCCCAGGCTGATCTGCGGGAGCACGCTGCCCAGGAAGAACCAGAACAACAGCTGGACCAGGATCGGTGTGCCTCGGAAGAGCCAGACGTAGCCGCCGGCCACGGCACGGAAGAGCGGGTTGTCCGAGAGCCTCATCACTGCCAGCAGCGTGCCGAGCACGACGCCGAGAAGCATGGCCAGCACGGTCAGCTGCAGAGTCATCAACAGACCACGCAGGATCGACTTCTCGAAGAGGTAGCCGGCGACCAGGTCGAGCCGCAGCGCCGGGGAGGCGACCACGAAGTGCACGAACATCGCCGCGAGGACCGCCAGGCCAACCGACGCCACCCAGCGGCCCGGGTGACGCAGGCGGACGATCGGCTCGTCGGCGTGCGCCGTGTGGGCCGGTGTCGCAGCCTGCGTGGTCATCGCGGTCAGCTCCCCTGGTTGATAGGCGCTCCCTTGAGCGCCTGGTCCGTCAGGTTCCACTTCTCGAGCAGCTGGTCGTAGGTGCCCGACTCGATGACCTCGAGCAGAGCGGCCTGCACGGCGTCACGCAGCTCGGGGTTGTCCTTCGGGATCGGGATGCCGATCGGCAGCGTGTCGAACGGCTTCGACGCGATCTCGAACGACTCCGGGTCCTGCTTCACGTTGTAGGCGAGGGTCAGGTCCAGGGCGAGGACCGCGTCCGCGCGTCCGGACTGTAGAGCCTGAACGGCGCTGGCCTGGTCCGGGAACGGCTGCTTCTTGACGGCCGGCTCGCCGGCGTCGGCACACTCGGCCGAGATGTCGTCGGCAACGATGTCGCCCGTGGCCGCCTTCTCGACCGCAACCGTGTGTCCGCAGAGGTCGAGTCGCTCGCTGAGACCGGCAGGGTTGCCCTTCTTCACCATGAAGGCGACGCCAGAGCTGAGGTAGTCGACGAAGTCGACCGTCTCCTGGCGCTCCTTCTTGTCGATCATGCTGGTCAGCCCCAGGTCGTAGCGGTCGGCGTTGAGGCCGCCG
>JBFIWG010000011.1:0-20758 GCA_041606495.1 Nocardioidaceae bacterium | reverse complement strand
CGCCCGGACCGCCGGCGCACAGGAGGGGCGAGCAGGTGACCTGGACGCTGCGACGCTCGTGGCCGCTGGTGAGCGTGGAGCCTCGTCGGTCAGGGCACGGTCAGGTGCCGAGCAACGTGGCCGGTCCGGAGTGAAGGTTGCCCTCGTTGACCACGCGAAGGTGGCGCAGCGTGAAGGAGCGCAGGTAGCCGAGCTGCCGTTCGGAGAGCCGGTCGCAGACCCACTCCCAGTGCAGGGACACCCAGTCGCCGACCTCGAGCGTGTCCACCATGCCGATGCCGTCGACCGACCGCACGGCCGTCTCAGTGGTCGGCGGTCCCAGCTCGAGGGTGTGCCCGTCCCAGGTCAGCGGTGAGGACTCGACCACGACCTGGTCGCCCTGCAGCGCCTGGACCCTGCCCCAACGGATCCGACAGCGGTCCAGCACCGTCAGTGCATGCTTCGCCTTGCGGCCGTCGCTGAGCAGCCCGGTCCAGGGGTAGATGCAGAACACCGCGAAACTGTGGTGAGGCACGCCGCCGGCGAGGACGCTCTCGGTCAACGTCGAGAAGCTGGACCCGGTCAGTGCCCGGAACCGCTCCTCCATGGAGTTGCCGACATCCCGAGTGCTCACCAGGTCTAACCGCGGGCTGCCTACCCAGTAGGCCTCGACGACGCGCCGGTCGAGCGGGTCGTCGATCCCGGTGGACCCGGCGATCAGCTCGAGGTAGGGCCAGGCCCCCTGGAACTGCTGCGACATCGCCCTAAGGCCGCGGTCGTCCTGGCCGGCGACGCCGTACTCGAAGAAGGCGCCGTGGTCGTTGGGGCCGCAGTAGCCGTGCGAGTTCGGCGGGAAGGCGTAGCGGGCGAACAGTACCGGGCCCGGCACGGGCATGCGGCCGTCTTCAGGCACGTGGTGCCTCCTGCTTGTCCTCCGGCTCGCGCGGCCGCCCCATCATCTCCAGGCCAGACAGCGCCGACCTGGCCCGCTCCTCGTCGATGCGCTCCATGGCGAAGCCCATGTGGATCAGGATCCAGTCGCCGACGGTCGGCGGCTCGTCGAGCATGCCAACGTTGACGCGTCGCTGCGCGCCCTCGACGTCGACGAGAGCGAGCTGGTCGTCGAACCCCTCGACGACCTCCACGACCCGGCCGGGTATCCCGAGGCACATGGTCATCGCCCCCTGGTCGGGGTCGCAGTGGTGAGCCGCTGCACCAGGCGCTTTACGGCATCGGCGGCGATCGGCACGGCATCCGCCACGGTGGGAGTCAGGCCGATCCCTTCCTCGACCGACTCGGGACGACAGCCCACGACGTACGTCGGTGGCATCGTCCCGCCCAGCGCCTGCAGGCTGGTCAGCACGGTGACCGGATCCATGCCGTGGGTGTCCAGCCCGCCGCCGGTGACGTCAGCGGGTCCGACCTCGAGCACGGTGACCTCGCCAGGGAGCCCATCACCGGGCAGGGCGTCGACGATCACCAGGGCGTCCACGCCATCGAGCAGGTCGTAGGCGAGGTGCATCCCCCTGATGCCGTAGTCGACGACCCTCACGCCGGGCGTCGGCAGGCCGTGCTCCTGCAGCCGACGGGCGACCTCGGGGCCGAAGCCGTCGTCGGTGAGGAAGAGGTTGCCGATGCCGGCAACAAGGATGTTGGGACCCACGTCAGGTGAGCCCCTCACATCTGGCGCATGCGCAGGTATCGCTTGATGTCCTCCATCGAGCGCACGCCTGCGACGCCGGCGACGATGATGCCCGCCGCCACGATTGCTGTGCTGATCATGCCTATGACCCTCATGGTCGACTCTCCTCTCGATGCTCGATGGGCTGCGGTTCGCCACCCGGCTGGTCGGGCAGGGGCTCGAGCTCGTCGGGGGCGTAGTACCAGTACCGGCCGTACCAGTCGTGCAGGTCCGCCCCCGGGTCGTCGGCCAGCACCAAGGCAACGTGCACGTCTCCGTCGACGTCGGAGAGTACGGCGGCGACCCGGGCGACCTGGTTGTCGAAGAACATGTCCTGGGCATCGGCCCGGCGGGACGGGTGCACGCGCACCAGGCTGCCTTTGGCCACCCGAACGCCGTCGATGACCACGGCATCCACGTCGGGCTGGACGGCCTCGTCGACCGCGGGGTCCCACCACGGCACGTCGGGGTCCCCGAAGCTCGGCGGGTCGACGTTGCGGATGTCGGCGGGGCGGGCGGCAGTACCCGGCCCTGCCTGGTCGGCGTAGGGGTTCCTCAGGATGCCGTGCAGCTGCTGCAGGTCGCCAGGGGACAGCTGGTCGCAGCGGTCGATGATCTCGCGTGCCTTCGGGTCGGTGGCGCGTGCCTCGGCCTTCTCCGCCTCGGTCATCGTCATCACCCGCAGGGTGAGGATCTCGTCGATCTCGGTGGCGTCGAACAGCGACCCCGAGCTCTGCTCCGCCACCTCTGGGTAGTCGTAGAGGATGATCGGCGACCCGAGGACGACGGCGCTGGTCGAGGGCGCCGCCTCGTCGGGCGATCCGGCCAGCACGGGCCAGCAGCGGTGCTGGCGGCAGTGTCCGGCAGCCGCCTTGGCAGACTCGGGCGGGTCGATCACCGACAGGAAGCGGGCGCCCTCGGAGCTCAGCACCAGGTGCGCACCGATGAGAGAGGTGCGGATCGCGGCGTCCTTGTCCGACGGTCGGTCCGGGTGCATGTTGTCGACACGCACCTCCAGCCTCCTCAGAGCCTCGTCCTCGCTCGTGGCGACGGTGATGCTCGCCCACAGCGGCTGGCGGCGACGCACGACCCGTCCGGCCTGGGTCTCGCCGTCGGTGATCGCCTCGACGTCCTCGCCGCCCGCGACGGTGACCTCACGCGAGGTGCCGTCGCGAAGGTCCGCGGCGCTGAGCTCGACCACGCACTCGCACTCCACGGCCTCATCCCACGACATCAGCTGCTGATCGCCGACGGTGAGCACGTCGACGGGTGTGACAACCCCCTGGCCGTCGTACCTCTCGACGGTGCGGGTCTGCAGCTGCAGGAAGCGCAGGTGGACCCTCAGCCGCTCGGGCAGGCAGTCGAGCAGGCACTGGGTGGCCATCGACGACTCCTCGCCGACGCCACGGTCGGCGGCACCAGGCGGCCCGAGCACACCGAACTGCCAGCGCACCTGGTTCTTCCGCGACGTGGCCCGGTAGGGGTAGAGCAGGTAACCCTCGTAGAGCACGGCGTCGGCGACGGCGCGGACCTGGTCCAGGCTCATGGCGTCGTCCTCTCCGCCGACAGGAGCGCCTGCAGGGTCTCCTCCCACGAGGTCAGGCCGTGCCGCGTGCGGTAGTCCGACAGCGACTGCAGCACGTCGCGGTCCAGGCGGATCCAGCCCGTTCCCGGGTAGTAGAGGTCCATCATCTGCCGCCACACCGCGACCGGTAGCGCGTACGTCGCCTCGCAGTTCCACGGCACCTGCTGGATGGCGAAACCGGTGGCCCCCTTGGTGAAGACGGTCCCGGAGAACAGCAGGGCAAGGGGGACCGTGCCGCCGCCCAAGGAGTGCAGGTAGCGCGAGGCCGTGACGTCGAAGTCGAAGGTGCACGGCATCGGGAGGTCCACCTCGGTGACGCCGGTGAACCCCTGGACCGTGGTGCTGCACTGCATCCAGAGGAACGGCTTGAGCGTGTCGACCCACCGCGACCGCTCGCCGAAGATCGAGGTGAGGCCGTTCTCGTCCTCCGCCGAGTAGGCACGACGCTGCGCCTCGATCCGCACTTGGCAGCGCAGCGCGATCGCGTGCACGGTCTCGCCGGAGGTCTCCTCGATCCGCAGGCGGGCGGTGAGCTGGGGGGCGGCGGCGTAGGGCTCGGCGAAGACGTCGACGACCGTGAAGCCATAGGGGTTCATCACGCCTCCATGGGTCTGCTCAGGGACTCGACGCGGGCGAAGAAGTCGTCCATCGCCTCGCGTGCCTCACGTCCGCCGTCGAAGCCGCGCCACAACGAGCGCAGCCGACCGACCAGCTCGTAGCACGCGTCGACGGGCACCAGGTGACACACCGCCCGACCCTGCTCGTCGCGGCGCAGCAGGAGCGCCTCGACGTCGGGAAGGAGGGTGGCCAGACGGGGGTTCTCGGCGACGATCCGGTCCCAGGCGTCGAGCGGGAGCTCGGACTCCGTCGCCCCGGCCGGGCCGGGGTAGAAGGCGATGGTCCGCCCCTGCACGGAGTTGCGGAACAAGAAGGCGAGTCCCACCGGGATCTGCAGCTCGTCCCACTGGCGGTCCTCGATCAGGAAGCCAGGGAAGGAGAGGTACCGGTCCGGGACGGCTCGGTAGCGCAGCTCCGCCTCCTGGTCGGTGAACAGCAGGTAACAGCCGCGGCAGGTGCACATCAAGGCACGGCTCTCGAGGTTCACCACGTGCTGGTGCTGGTCGCTGATCGGCTCCGCGCACATGTCGCAGCGCTCGCCGGGCACGACAGTCGGCCGGTTGCTGCTGATGCGTCGCAGCGTGGAGAGGGGGGAGCCCGGACGCATCCCGGGCGGTGTTGCCGGGCTCATGCGACCACCGGTGCGGGTACGGCGACCGAGACCGCCCCACCGTCCGCGAGCAGGGGGAGCGGGTCGAGATGCAGCTCCGGTACGTCGAGGCAGGCGCCGGCCCGCCGGACGTCGTAGTGGGTCCGGCAGCTCGGGCAGGTGAGGACGGCGTCACCGACCTTGCCCCCAAGGCGACGCGCGATGCTCGCCTGCCCGAGACTCCCCTCGCACCTTGCGCAGCGGTCCACGAACGCGAACAGGTCCGAGCCCACCCGGCAGGCCACGATCGCGGTCGGCCCGGCCGTGGCGGCGGTGACCTCGCCCGGGGCGAGCCGCTCGACCGCCGGCACCAGGTGCCAGCCCGCGCCTTCCACTTCATGGTGCTCGTGCAGCCGGGACCGCAGCGACTCGACCGGGATCAGCGGGCCCTGCTCGGCGCTGGGCGTCGCGGTCTCCACCTCTATCGTGCTGATCTCCGGAGCCGCTGACTCGATGGCGCCCTCGACGGCAAGCTTCAGGGTGACCGACGAGGAAGGACAGCCGTCACAGCTGCCGAGGAGACGCAGCCTCACTGTTCCGTCGTCGGTCACGGCCAGAAGCTCGACATCCCCGCCATGGGAGCCGAGATAGGGACGCACCCCCTCGAGAGCCTGCTCCACCCGGTCCTCCACGCCGTAGGGGTGCAGCCCGTGCACGATGAGCAGGCTCGAGACCAGCTCGTCGGACGCGATCGCCGCCAGCACCTCGTCGTCGAGCCGGCCTGCCTCGTGCAGGATGTCCAGGAGCCGTTCGATCCCGGACCCGTACAGGTCGGTGACCAGCCGCACCAGCTCCTCGGCTCGCTCCCGCGCCACGACTCCGGCCGAGGCACTGGCGTCGAGAAGCGCGTCGATCCGCTCGCCCGCCGCCTGAAGGTCGAGCGAGGTATCGGTCGGCTCCGGCTGCGGCATGGCCCGGGCTACTCGGCGCCGGCGGACTGGGTCGGGGTGTGCATCTTCTCCAGCGTCTTGCCGTTGCCGAGGTACATGTGCACCCCGCACGGCAGGCACGGGTCGAAGCTGCGCACCGTGCGCATGATGTCGATGCCCTTGAACTTGTCCCGCTTGTTCTCCTCGAAGATCGGCTGCCCCTGGACCGCGTCCTCGTAGGGGCCGGGGGTGCCGAAGGAGTCCCGCGGGTTCGCGTTCCACGGGGTCGGCGGGTACGGGTGGTAGTTCGCGATCTTCCCGTCCCGGATCACCATGTGGTGGCTCAGCACTCCGCGGACCGCCTCGGTGAAGCCGCAGCCGATGCCCTCGTCGGGGACCTCGAACTTCTCCCACGTCTTCGTGCGACCGGCGCGGATCTCGACGAGGGCCTGCTCCGCGAAGTGCAGCGCACACGCAGCGGCGTAGGCCTGGAAGTAGGTCCGGGCCCGACCGCGCTCGATGGTGTTCGACCACTGCGGGATCTTCCACTCGAAGCTCACCGGGCCCTTCAGCGCGGTCTTCGGCAGGTTGATCTGCACGCTGTTGCCAGTCGCCTTGACGTAGCCGATGTCGACGAGCCCGGAGAGCGCCGTGGACCAGAGTCGTGCGATCGGTCCGCCGCCGGTGTCGAGAGCCAGGTGGTCCGTGCCGTCGTACCACCGGGGTGACATCACCCAGGAGTACTTGTCGTCCAGGTCCCGCTTCTGCGGATGCGGGTTGGTGTGCTGGTTCCAGGGGTGCCGCCGGTCGACCGCGTTGCCGAGCGGGTCCTGCCGCACGAACATCTCCTGGTCCTCCCAGTCGTCGTAGTACGACGAGCCGAGCAGGATCCGGATGCCCAGGTTGATGTCGACCAGGTCGTTGGTGACGAGCTCCCCGTCCACGACCACACCTGGGGTGACGAACATCTTCCGTCCCCACTCGGTCATGTCGCGGTACTCGAAGTTGCAGACCTCGGGGTCCTGGAAGGAGCCCCAGCAGCCAAGCAGGATCCGTCGCCTGCCGACCTCCTCGTAGCCGGGCATCGCCTCGTAGAAGAAGTCGAAGAGGTCGTCGTGCATGGGCACGACCTTCTTCATGAACTCCACGTAGCGCATCAGCCGGCTCAGGTAGTCGGTCATCAGCTGGATGGTGGCGACCGTGCCCACGCCGCCCGGGTAGAGCGTCGACGGGTGGACGTGCCGGCCCTCCATCAGGCAGAACATCTCGCGGGTGTACCGGCTGACCTGAAGCGCTTCGCGGTAGAACTCGCCCGAGAACGGGTTCAGCGAGCGCATGATGTCGCCGATCGTCTTGTAGCCGTGCTCCCCCGCGTGCGGAGCCTCGGTCCGGTTGGCCTGCTCGAGGACACCGGGGTTGGTCTCGCCGACCATCCGCTCGCAGTAGTCCACCGCGAGCAGGTTCTCCTGGTAGATGTTGTGGTCGAACATGTACTCCGCGGCCTCGCCGAGGTTGACGATCCACTCGCCGAGGTGGGGCGGCTTCACGCCGTACGCCATGTTCTGGCAGTAGCACGAGCAGGTCGCGTGGTTGTCACCGCAGATGCCGCAGATCCGGCTGGTGATGAAGTGCGCGTCCCGCGGGTCCTTGCCCTTCATGAAGATGGAGTAGCCGCGGAAGATCGAGCTCGTGCTGTGGCACTCGGCGACCTTCATGTTGCCGAAGTCGATTTTGGTGTAGATGCCGAGACTGCCGACGATCCGGGTGATCGGGTCCCAGGCCATCTCGGTGAGGCCCTGGGCGTCCTCCGAGACTTGGGACGGACGGGGCATGGTCGAGGTCATGTTCCGCGCCTCCTCAGGACCAGGTCCGGTTGGCACCGGTCAGCAGGCGGGTCCCTCGAGTGCGCCACTTGGGCTCCTTGTCGAGGGTCTGGGTAGTGACGCCGCGAAGGCGTTTGATGGTCTTGCCGTAGGCGGCGATCGACTTGGTGGAGAGCTTGCCACCAGGTGGTTCGTCCATGAACGGCATGAACTTGTCGGGGAAGCCCGGCATGGTGCAGCCGATGCAGATGCCGCCGACGTTCGGACAGCCGCCGACGCCGTTCATCCAGCCGCGCTTGGGCACGTTGCACTTGACCGCCGGTCCCCAGCAGCCGAGCTTGACGATGCACTTGGGCGAGCCGTACTCGGTGGCGAAGTCGGCCTGCTCGTAGTAGCCGGCCCGGTCACAGCCCTCGTGAACGGTGGCGCCGAACAACCAGGTGGGGCGGAGGGCGTCGTCGAGCGGGATCATCGGCGCTTGCTCGGTGGCCATGTAGAGCAGGTAGGTCAAGGTCTCCGACAGGTTGTCCGGCTGGATCGGGCAGCCCGGCACGCAGACGATCGGGATCCCTGCCTTGGACTTCCAGTCCCAGCCGAGGTAGTCGGGCACACCCATCGCGCCGGTCGGGTTGCCCGCCATTGCGTGGATCCCGCCGTACGTCGCGCAGGTGCCGACCGCCACGATCGCGGTCGCCTTGGGCGCCAGCCGGTCCAGCCACTCGCTGGTCGTCATCGGCTGGCCGGTGTCCGGGTTGTTCCCGAACCCGCACCAGTAGCCCTCTTCGTGGAGCTGCTCGTTGGGGATCGAGCCTTCTACGACGAGCACGAAGGGATCGAGCTCGCCGCGTTCGGCCTTGAAGAACCACTCGAGGAAGTCGTCAGCGCCGCCGGTCGGACCGCTCTCGAAGTCGATCAGCGGCCAGTGCACGGCGACCTGGGGCAGACCGGGGAGCGCGCCGAGGGCGATCTCCTCGATGCTGGGCTGGGTGGCCGCGGTCAGGGCGACGGAGTCGCCGTCGCAGCTCAGTCCGGCATTGATCCAAAGGACGTGGATGAGGGTTTCTTCGGCTTTCACTGCTTCTGCTGTGGGCATCACCGCCACCCTTCTGGGGGCGGGAGATCATGCCCCCATCAGTTGCCGGGGCCGATCGTCACGGCTCACTTGCGCAACCCTGCAGCCCTATCTAGTGCACCGGGTCAGAGGGAAGTCAATAGTCACCGGACAGCATGGGAGTTTCTGGATATTGCCAGCTCCTCGAGCCACGAGATCCACGCCTCGATGTTGTCCCCCGTGCGCACCGAAAGCAGCATCACCTGCAGCTTCGAGTTGAGCTTCCGGGCGTCGTCTGAAAGCCGTTCGACGTCGAAGTCGACGTAGGGGAGCAGGTCGGTCTTGTTCACCACGACCAGGTCGGCCGCTGCGAACATGTGGGGGTACTTGAGCGGTTTGTCGTCGCCCTCGGTCACCGAGATGACCACGACCTTGCGTGCCTCGCCGAGGTCGAAAAGGGCGGGGCACACCAGGTTGCCCACGTTCTCGATGAAGACCAGCCCCCCGTCGTCAGGCCGGAGCTCGGCCAGCGCACGCTCGACCATCGGAGCGTCCAGGTGACAGCCGGCACCGGTGTTGACCTGTACGGCGCGGGCCCCCGCCGCTCTGATCCGCTGGGCGTCGAACGCCGTCTCCTGGTCGCCCTCGACCACGCTGATCGTCCGGCCGGACTCCTTGATGGTGCGCTCGAGCAGGGACGTCTTCCCGGCACCCGGTGAGCTCATCAGGTTGATGGCGGTGATGCCGCGCTCGGCCAGCCAGGTCCGGTTGTGCTCCGCGAGCGCGTCGTTCTTGGCGAGCACCTTCTGCTCGAGCTCGATCGTGTGCGTCCGGTCCTGGTGGTCGTGCCCGTGCTCGTGCGGATGTGGGTGATCGTGCGTGGCGATCCCGTCTATCCGGACCTCGTTAGACCCGCAGCCGCACGTCGTACACACGGTCAGGCCACCTCCACCGACAGCACCTGGAGCTCGCTGCCCCCGGTCACCTCCACGTCCGCGCTGCCGCAGTCGCAGAGGAGAATCAGGTCGTCCATGAGGAAGTCGCTGTCACAGCTGCGGCAGTGCGCTCGCCCGGGTGGCTCCTCGACCTCGAGGACAGATCCCTCGAGGGCCGTGCCGGACGTGGCCAGCTCGAAGCAGAACTTGAGGGCGTCCGGGACAACGCCGGAGAGCCGACCGACCTGAAGGCGGACGGTGGTGACCTGTCGCCGACCGGTGCGTTGGAGCACCGCATCGACCACGCTCTCGGCGATCGAGAGCTCGTGCATGAGCATCCCCCCTCGTCCCTCCACGATAGGACCGGCTTGCAGGCGGGGGAAGAGATCAGCGGATGGCCGAGGCCTCGGGGTGGTGGGACCGGTCGGCGACGAAAGCGTCTGCCTCGAGCTGTGCGCGCCTGCGCTGCTCGAGCTCGGCGGCGGCCTCCGCGGCATTGGCGCGAGCCCTGGCCTGGCTGAACAAGCGGGACAGTGCACTCAGTGGGCCGGTCATGGCAGTTCCCCCATCTCCCGCTCGAGCTGTTCGAGGAGTGCTTGCTCCAGGGACCCGGAGAGCGGTTCACCCTGGCAGATGCCGCGCACCAAAGTGTGCGCGACGACCTGAGGGCTGGTGTCGTTGTCGTGGGCCCACTTCACCAGCAGCGCGAAAGCCGGGTAGGACCCGATCCCGAAGCGCAGCATCAAGGCGCCCTTTGCCTGTTCAAGCACGGCCTGGTGGCCGTCTAGGACGCGCAGGGCTGCGGGTCCTGCCGGGTAGCCCTCTGGACGGAGCTCGTTCATTCGTCCCCCTACGGGTGAGAGCGGCGACCTCGCGGCTGACGAGCACCTGTGGTCGGCTGGGTCGCGTCCGGCATCGCGAGGTGGAGGGCCACCTCGGCGCGTCGGCCGACCCTCGTGGGCCGTTCCAGCGTCGCCCTCGCGACTCGGGCCAGGAGGAGACGCAACATGCGTGGGTCGTCGTCGACCTGCTGGCGGAGGTGGTCAGCGGCCTCCTCGGGAGTCCAGTCGTCGGTCATCACGATGCGCAGGAGCTCGCCGAGGACCTCGTTGATGCGCGAGCGTGATGCTGTGGCGACAGTAGTACTCAATCGGACTCCAAGGCCGGAGGTTCCCTTGTCACCAGGGTCCGGGGTTTGGCCAAGTCCGCCGGCGCCTGGATGGAGGGTTCGTGCGGTGATCACCTAACTACGGATGCCGAGATACGACAACGGTTTTACGTCGCGGCATCGAAAATCAGGCCGAAGGTCCCGGATGCCGCGGGAGGTGACAACGCGGAAGACCGTGCCCGGCTCATCGCGGTTGTTCCGTACGTCGGCTCGGCGACCGCGGGTCCCGCGACCGATCTCGACACCACGTTCTGGTCAGTGACTCGCTAGTAACTGCTGAGTCGTGCAAACCTCAGACCTGGTGACGTGTCCGGACCATCCTCGGCCGGACGAGATGACGCCCAGGAGGCCGTGTTCATGTTCTCGCGAATCGCCATCGTCAACCGCGGTGAGTCAGCAATGCGGCTCATCCATGCGGTACGAGACCTCAACGCTGAAGGTGGCGACCAGATCGAGACCGTCGCCCTCTACACGGAGGCGGAGCGCACCGCGATGTTCGTGCGAGAGGCGGACCTCGCCTACTCGCTCGGGCCCGCCTCGGCGCGACCGTACATCGACATGGCGGTGCTCGAGCGTGCTCTGCGCGAGACCAAGGCGGACGCCGCCTGGGTGGGCTGGGGTTTCGTGGCCGAGGACCCGGCCTTCGCCGAGCTGTGCGAGCGCCTCGGCGTCACCTTCATCGGCCCGAGCGCCGAGGCCATGCGCAAGCTGGGCGACAAGATCGGCTCCAAGCTGATCGCCGAGGAGGTGGGCGTCCCGGTCGCGCCGTGGAGCCGCGGAGCCGTCGACGACCTCGATGCAGCGCTGACGGCGAGCAAGAAGATCGGCTACCCGCTGATGCTCAAGGCCACCGCCGGTGGTGGCGGCCGCGGCATCCGGGTGATCACCTCCGACGACGAGCTGAGGGACGCCTTCGACAGGACCCGGGACGAGGCCGCGCGGGCCTTCGGCAGCGGAGTGGTCTTCCTGGAGCGGCTGGTCACCGGTGCCCGTCACGTCGAGGTGCAGGTGATCGCCGACGGGCAGGGCACGGCCTGGGCCGTCGGGGTGCGCGACTGCTCGGTGCAGCGCCGCAACCAGAAGGTGATCGAGGAGTCCGCCTCCCCGGTGCTCTCGGAGGAGCAGGCCGCCGAGCTCAAGGCGTCGGCCGAGCGGCTCGCGATCGCCGTCGGCTACAGCGGCGCCGGGACGGTCGAGTTTCTGTACCACCCCGGAGAGAAGTTCTTCGCCTTCCTGGAGGTCAACACCCGGCTTCAGGTCGAGCACCCGATCACCGAGGTGACGACCGACCTCGACCTGGTCAAGGCACAGATCCACGTGGCCGCCGGTGGCCGGCTCGAGGGCACGGCCCCCGCGGAGACAGGTCATGCCGTCGAGGCACGGCTCAACGCAGAGGACCCCGACCGCGACTTCTCGCCCGCCCCGGGGCGGATCGCTCTGCTGGACCTTCCCGCGGGCCCCGGCATCCGGGTGGACACCGGCGTCAGCAAGGGCGACACGATCCCCGCCGACTTCGACTCCATGATCGCCAAGATCATCGCCTACGGCCGGACCCGCGAGGAGGCTCTCGCGCGGCTGCGTCGCGCGGTCACCGAGACCTCGGTCGTGATCGAAGGCGGTGCCACCAACAAGAGCTTCATCCTCGACCTGCTCGACCAGCCCGAGGTGATGGACGGCAGCGCCGACACCGGTTGGATCGACCGCGTGAGGAGCCAGGGTCGTCTAGTCTCCCACCGGCACTCCGGCATCGCCCTGGTCGCCGCCGGCATCGAGGCCTACGAGGACGAGGAGCACGTCGAGCGGACCCGGCTGCTGGAGACCGCCCACGGGGGCCGGCCGCAGGTGCAGCACCAGGTCGGTCGCGCCATCGACCTCAAGCTCCGCGGTACGACATACAAGGTGATCGTCGCGCAGACCGGGCCACACCGCTTCCGGGTGGCGATCGGGGGCGACGACCAGGCCCAGACCGTCGACGCCGACATCGAGAGGCTGGACGAGTACAACAGCCGGCTGGTCGTCTCCGGTCGACGGTTCCGGCTGGTGACCGCGACGCACGGACCGGTCCAGCTCGTCGAGGTCGACGGGGTGACGCACCGGGTGAGCCGGGACGAGGGTGGGGTCCTGCGTTCGCCGGCCCCTGCGCTGGTGGTCGCCACGCCGCTCGCCGTGGGCGCCGAGGTCTCGGCCGGCGCGCCGGTGCTGGTCCTGGAGAGCATGAAGATGGAGACGGTGCTCAACGCGCCGTTCGACGCCAAGGTCCGGGAGCTGCTCGTCTCGACCGGTAGCCAGGTCGAGACGGGAGCGCCGCTGATCCGGCTCGAGCCGGTCGGGGATGGCGGCGAGGCGGCCGCAGCGACGGCGACGGCCGGCGTCGACCTCGACCTGCCGACCGCTCCTGCGGACCTGTCGGCCGAGGAGCGCGCCGACCGCGGTCAGGCGGACCTGGCCGCGATGCTGCTCGGCTTCGACATCGCCCCCAGCGACGAGGGCCGGACCCTCAACGACTACCTCACCGCCCGCGACGAGCTCGTCGCGGCAGGTGGCTCCCGACTGGAGGAGGAGATGGAGCTGCTCAGCGTCGTCGCCGACTTCGCCGAGCTGAGCCGGAACCGCCCCGCCGATGAGGAGCTGCACACCGAGAACCGGGTGCACAGCCCCAAGGAGCACTTCCACACCTACCTGCAGAGCCTCGACGTCGAGCGCGCCGGACTGCCCGAAGAGTTCCGCACGAAGCTGAGCCGCGTGCTCGGGCACTACGGGATCACCGAGCTCGACCGCACCGACGATCTCGAGGAAGCGGTCTTCCGGATCTTCCTGGCGCAGCAGCGCTCCACCCCCGAGATCCTCCTGTCGACGTCGCTCCTTCAGCGGTGGATCACCGACCCGCGGCCCGAGGAGCCGCAGGCGACCGCAGCTCGCGAGATGCTCGACCGTCTCGTCGTGGCGACCCAGCTCCGGTTCCCGGTGGTCGGCGACCTCGCCCGCAGCGTGCGGTTCCGCTGGTTCGACCAGCCGCTGGTCGACGAGGAGCGGGCCAGCGTGCTTGCTCGCGCTCGAGCCGAGGTCGCGGCCCTGGCAGCCGAGCCGGACGTCGCTGACCGGGCAGAGCGCATCGAGGCGCTGGCCGCCATCCCCGAGCGGATCGTCGGGTTCCTCGACGAGCGGCTCGAGGGGGGCGTGCCGGACGAAGAGCCCATGCTCGAGGTCCTGATCAAGCGGCACTACCGCGAGCACGAGCTGCACGACGTGCGCGGCATGCACATCGGCGGCCGGCCGTTCGCGGTGGCCGACTACACCCTCGACGACCGTCGTACCCACCTGGCGACCTCGGTCGGCCTCGTCTCGGAGCTCGATCAGGGCAGTGACCTGGTCACCGCGGTCTCGGAGCAGGTGGCCGCCCGCGAGAAGGACCACCAGGCCGTGGTCGACCTGTACCTGCGGTGGGCCGATGCGCCGGAGTCCCCGGAGGAGGTGTCAGCAGCGTTGGCCGAGAAGCTCGGCGCGCTGTCCTTCGTGCGGGAGCTGCGGCGGATCGCGGTGGCCGTCTGCCCCGGTGACGGCCGGGCGGTCAACTACTTCACCTTCCGACCCGGTGGCGGCACCGTGGCCGAGGACGACCTGCTCCGTGGGGTCCACCCGATGGTCGGCCGGCGCCTGAACCTGTGGCGGCTGCGCGACTTCGACGTAACCCGCATCGACGCCCCCGACGACGTGCTGCTCTACCACTGCGTGGCCAAGGACAACGCCACCGACCAGCGCCTGGTCGCCCTGGCGCAGGTCCGCCAGCTCGCGGTCGTCCGCGACGAGGAGGGGCAGGTGACGTCGCTGCCTCACGCCGAGCGTGCGGTGGCCAACTGCCTGGAGGCGATCCGTCGGGCGCGAACTGCCCGCGGCGCCGCCGGCCTCAAGCTCGACATGAACCACGTCTGGGTGCACATCTGGCCGGTGATCGAGGCAGAGCTGGAGCAGCTGACCGCCCTGCAGCAGAAGATCGCGCCGCTCACCGTAGGCGCCGGGATCGAGGAGGTCCTCGCGCAGGGCCGGGTCGCCGGACTCGACGGCACACCGCACCCGTTGCTGGCACGGTTTTCCTACCAGCCCGGATCGGGCGTGGTGACCTCGGTCGAGGAGCCGCCCACCGAGCCGCTGAAGCCGCTGGACGACTATGCCCAGAAGGTGCTCCGCGCCCGTCGCCGGGGCACGGTCTACCCCTACGAGCTGCAGGGGATGGTCGCCGGAGTCGGCGGCTCGTTCGTCGAGCTCGACCTCGACGACACCGGCCAGCTGGCCCCGGTGAACCGCCCGTTCGGGCTGAACAAGGCCGGGATCATCGCGGGCCTGGGGTCCACGCCCACGGAGCGCCACCCCGAGGGCGTACGTCGCGTCGTGCTCAGCGGTGACCCGATCAAGGCCCTGGGCGCCGCGTCCGAGGCCGAGTGCTCCCGGGTGATCGCCGCACTCGACCTGGCCGAGCAGATGAAGCTGCCGGTCGAGTGGTACGCCCTGTCCGCCGGGGCCCGGATCTCCATGGACTCCGGCACCGAGAACATGGACTGGGTCGCCAAGGCGCTGAAGCGGATCATCGAGTTCACCCAGGACGGCGGGGAGATCAACATCGTCGTCGCCGGGATCAACGTCGGCGCCCAGCCGTACTGGAACGCCGAGGCGACGATGCTGATGCACACGAAGGGCATCCTGGTGATGACCCCGGACAGCGCGATGGTGCTCACCGGCAAGCAGTCCCTGGACTTCTCCGGTGGGGTCTCTGCCGAGGACAACTACGGCATCGGCGGCTACGACCGCGTGATGGGCCCCAACGGCCAGGCGCAGTACTGGGCGCCAGATCTCGCGGGGGCGCGGGACGTGCTGATGGCGCACTACGAGCACACGTACGTCGTCCCGGGGGAGTCCGGACCGCGACGGGCGGCGACCACCGACCCGGTCGAGCGTGACGTGTCGACGTACCCGCACGACGCGCCCGACAGCGACTTCCGCACGGTCGGGGAGATCTTCTCCTCCACCACGAACCCGGACCGCAAGAAGGCCTTCGACATCCGCACCGTGATGCGCGCGGTCGCCGACCAGGACCACCCCACGCTCGAGCGCTGGGCGGGCATGGCGGACGCGGAGACCGCGGTCGTCCAGGACGCCCACCTCGGTGGCTTCCCGGTCTGCCTGCTCGGCATCGAGTCGCGGTCGGTGCCGCGTCGCGGCTTCCCGCCCACCGACGGTCCCGACACCTACACCGCTGGGACGCTGTTCCCGCGGTCGTCGAAGAAGGCCGCGCGCGCGATCAACGCGGCCAGCGGCAACCGTCCGCTGGTGGTGCTCGCGAACCTCTCCGGCTTCGACGGCTCGCCGGACTCGATGCGGAACCTCCAGCTGGAGTACGGCGCCGAGATCGGCCGGGCGATCGTCAACTTCGACGGCCCGATCGTCTTCGTCGTGATCTCGCGCTACCACGGTGGAGCCTTCGTGGTCTTCTCCAAGGCACTCAACCCCCGGATGACCGTGCTCGCCGTGGAGGGCTCCTACGCCTCGGTGATCGGCGGCGCTCCGGCTGCGGCCGTGGTCTTCGCCAGGGACGTCGACGCGCGGACCGCCGCCGACGAGCGCGTGAAGGAGCTGGAGGCGAAGATTGCCGAGGCCTCGGGCGCGGAGCGCGCGAAGCTGGCCACCGAGCTGGCCGAGCTGCGGACGTCGGTGCGTGCCGAGAAGCTGGGGCAGGTGGCCGCGGAGTTCGACGCCGTGCACAACATCCACCGTGCTGTCGACGTCGGCTCGGTGGACGCGGTGATCAGCGCGGAGGAGCTGCGCCCGCAGATCATCAGCGCCATCGAGACCAGCCTCAGGGCCGACGCCGGGTGAGAACCCAAGGCAGATGCTGACGCTGCCGGACTCTTGGGTGTGGGACTTCTGGTTCGCCGACGACGGCGAGCAGTACCACTTGTTCTTCCTCTACGCGTCCCGAGCGCTGCGTGACCCGGACCTCAGGCACGGTCGAGCGTCCGTGGGCCACGCGGTGTCGAAGGACCTCCGCACCTGGGAGCGTCTCCCCGACGCTCTCGTGAGGGGGGATGCGCCGGCCTTCGACGACGTGGCCACGTGGACCGGGTCGGTGGTGCGGAGTCCGAACGGGACCTGGCACATGTTCTACACCGGCACCAGCGCGCCCGACGGCGCGTTCATCCAGACCATCGGCCTGGCCACTTCCGACGACCTGCTCTCCTGGCGCAAGCACGAGGCGAACCCGATCGTCGCGGCCGACCCGCGCTGGTACGAGAAGTACGACGGAACGACCTGGGTCGACGAGGCCTGGCGCGACCCGTGGGTCTTCGCGGACCCTGGCGGCGACGGTTGGCACATGCTGATCACCGCCCGCGCCAACCATGGGGACGTCGACAACCGGGCGGTCGTCGGACATGCCCGGTCCGAGGACCTGGTCCGCTGGGAGGTGCAGTCGCCCCTGAGCGAGCCGGGCGCCGGCTTCGGGCACCTGGAGGTCTTCCAGGTCGAGGTCGTGGAAGGGCGCGTCGTGCTCCTGTTCAACTGCCTGAGAGGTGAGCTGGCGGAGTCGCGGCGGGCCACGGACGTCACTGGGGGAGTGTGGACGCTGGTCGCCGACAGCCTCACCGGTCCGTTCGACATAGCGAGCGCGCGACCACTGACGGACGACTCGATGTACGTCGGGCGTCTGATCCGGGACCGGGACGGGGCGTGGGTGATGCTCGCCTTCCACAACACCGGGCCGGACGGCTTGTTCGTGGGCAGCATCAGCGACCCGATGCCCGTTGTCATGACGGCAGACGGGCTCACCCTTGCCCAGGCGCAGCCAGCCTGAGTGGCGGCGTCAGTCGGTGAGCTCGACGGGGTTCGCCACGACGTCGACGAGCGCACCGTTGCGCAGCACCGTGATCTCCGTCCGCGCCCCGATCGCGTCCTCGAAGAGCAGTCGCTGCAGCGACTGAGCGTCCCCGAGGGGTGACCCGTTCACGGCCAGGATCACGTCGCCTCGCCGCAGGCCGCTGAGCTCGGCGGGGCTGGAGGAGACCACCTCGTGCACGCGCAGAGCTGTTCGCTGGCCGGTGCGCTCCGCCCAGCTGGGTGTCAGCGGTGCCGGGGACGTGACGAGTCCGAGGTAGGCCCGGCGCACGCGGCCGTCGTGGAGCAGCGCGTAGACGATGCGCCGGGTGGTGGCGTTGATCGGGACGGCCAGACCGAGCCCGACCCCGGCCACGGCGGTGTTGATCCCGATCACCCGCCCACGCGAGTCGGCCAGCGCACCGCCGGAGTTGCCCGGGTTCAGGGCAGCGTCGGTCTGGATCACGTCCTCGATGATCCGGGTGGCGGTCCGGGTTCTGGCCGGCATCGACCGACCGAGCGCGCTGACCACGCCGGCGGTGACGCTGCCGTTGAGCCCGAGCGGGTTGCCCACCGCCACGACCAGGGTCCCCACCTTGAGCCGGTCCGCGTCGCCGTACTCCGGTGGTGAGGGGATCGCCCGGTCGGCGCGGACCACGGCCAGGTCGGAGAGCGGATCACTGCCCACCACCGTGACCCGCGCGGTGGTGCCGTCGCCGAAGGACACCTCGCCCTCGTCGGCGTCGCCGACGACGTGCGCGTTGGTGATCAGGTGCGACTCTGCCGTGAGTACGACGGCCGAGCCGCTCGACTCGGCGCTGCGGCCCCGGCCGCGCCGGCGTACCCGCAAGGAGCCGACGCGCGGGGTGAGGGCCTCCGCGACGCCGGAGACCAGACTCGAGTAAGCGTCCAACGCTTCGTTGTCCGTCGGGTCCATGGCCCACTCCCGGTTCTCGCCCCGCGTACCCCACAACACGCGACCGCCGCCCGCTCATTCCCGCGCGAACGAATGGCTGCCGGGGGCCCGGAAGGTGCCGAGGTTTGAGTAGGGTCGACAGGGCACAGGCAGTGAACAGCAAGCGTTCGCACTGAAGGGTTGTCCCATGATCAGGCCCGCTCCACGCAAGGACATCGACGAGACCGAGGTCGAGGTCGACAAGCCCAAGAACGCGGCCGCGGGGCCCACCGCGGTGGCCGTGACCATGAAGCGCGCGATCGAGCAGATGGGCGTGAGCCGCACCGCCCGCACCCTGCTGCGGCTGAACCAGACCGATGGCTTCGACTGCCAGGGCTGCGCCTGGCCCGATCCCGAGGCCGGCCACCGGCACACGGCCGAGTTCTGCGAGAACGGCGCCAAGGCGGTGACCGAGGAGGCGACGAAACGCAGGGTGACCCCGAGGTTCTTCGCTCAGCACTCGATCGCCGAGCTCGCTCAGCGCACCGACTACTGGCTCGGCCAGCAAGGCCGCCTCACGCAGCCCATGGTGCGCCGCGACGGAGCCACCCACTACGAGCCCATCTCGTGGGAGGACGCCTTCGCGCTCGTCGCCAAGCACCTCAACGGGCTCGACTCACCCGACGAGGCGGTCTTCTACACCTCCGGCCGTACGTCGAACGAAGCCGCCTTCGCCTACCAGCTCTTCGTGCGTGCCTTCGGAACGAACAACATGCCCGACTGCTCCAACATGTGCCACGAGTCGACCTCCGTCGCCCTGGCGGAGACCATCGGCATCGGCAAGGGGAGTGTCTCGCTGCAGGACGTCCACGAGGCCAGGCTGATCGTCGTCGTCGGCCAGAACCCGGGCACGAACCATCCCCGCATGCTCAGTGCGCTCGAGGTGGCCAAGAAGAACGGCGCCAAGATCCTGGCAGTCAACCCGCTCAAGGAGGCGGGGCTGGTCAAGTTCAACAACCCGCAGAAGGCCACCGGTCTGGCCGGTCACGGCACCGAGCTCGCGGATCTGCACCTGCCCGTCCGGGTCAACGGCGATCTTGCGCTGTTCCAGGCGATCGGGTCCCTGCTGCTGGAGACCGGCAGCATCGACCGCGACTTCATCGAGCGGCACACGACCGGGTTCGACGCCTGGGCGCAGAGCCGCAAGGACCTGGACTGGGCGGCCGTCGAGAAGGCGACCGGGCTGAGCCGTGGCGAGATCGAGCGCGCCGCCCAGATGTTCCGGGACTCCGACGCCACCGTCATCTGCTGGGCGATGGGCATCACCCAGCACCGCAATGCGGTGGCCACGATCAAGGAGTTCACCAACGTCGCGCTGATGCAGGGCAACATCGGCAAGCCCGGAGCCGGCCTGTGTCCGGTACGCGGCCACTCCAACGTGCAGGGAGACCGGACGATGGGCATCTGGGAGCGACCTCCGAAGCACTTCCTCGACGCTCTTCAGGCGGAGTTCGGCTTCGACCCGCCGCGCGAGCACGGGTTCGACACCGTCGAGTCGATCCGCGCCCTACGCGACGGCAAGGCCAAGGTGTTCTTCGCCGTCGGGGGCAACTTCACTGCCGCCGCCCCGGACACGGAGGTGACCGAGGCCGCGATGCAGTCGGCGGACCTGACCGTGCAGGTGTCGACCAAGCTGAACCGGTCGCACGTGCTGCCGGGGCGCAACGCGCTGATCCTGCCGACGCTGGGTCGCAGCGAGCGTGACCTGACCGGCGGCAGGGAGCAGCGGGTGACGGTTGAGGACTCGATGTCAGCCGTGCACGCGTCACGAGGTCCGCTGCAGCCGGCCAGCCCGCACCTGCGGTCCGAGGTGGACATCGTGTGCTCGCTCGCGGAGGCGGTGCTGGGGACGCGCCACGACATCCCGTGGTCGGCATTCCGTGCCGACTACTCCCAGATCCGGCGCCGGATCGCGCGGGTCGTCCCCGGCTGCGCGGCGTACGACGAGAAGGTGGACCGACCCGGCGGCTTCGTCCTCCCGCATCCGCCCCGGGACACGCGCACCTTCCCGACCGCGGCCGGCAAGGCGATCTTCACGGTGAGCCCGCTCGACGTGCTCCACGTCCCGGAGGGTCGGTTGCTCATGCAGACGCTGCGCTCGCACGACCAGTTCACCACCACGATCTACGGCCTGGACGACCGCTACCGGGGGGTCTCCGGTGGGCGCCGGGTGGTCTTCGTCCACCCCGACGACATCAGCGCGCTCGGCTTGCACGAAGGACAGATGGTCGACCTGGTCAGCGAGTGGAACGACGGCTCCGAACGTTGTGCGAGGGAGTTCCGGGTGGTCTCCTACGAACAACCCAGGGGATGCGCGGCGGCGTACTACCCGGAAACCAACCCGCTCGTGCCGCTCGACTCGACCGCGCTCGGCAGCAACTGCCCGACGTCCAAGTCGGTGATCGTCCGGCTCGAGCCGATCCGCGCGGCAGACGGCCACCGGACGCGTGCCGACGAGGGGGGCGCGCTGGGCAAAGACGAGGACCACAAGTCGCGGGTTCAGCCGGCCCAGCTCGGCTGAGCGGCGAGACTGGCCCGCCAGCGGACGCTTCTGTCGCATCCATGCAGGATTCTGCAGGATTGT
>JBFIWG010000010.1:0-21252 GCA_041606495.1 Nocardioidaceae bacterium | reverse complement strand
CCGGCCTCGAGGCTCATGGCGTCCACGCTTACGCTCAGGGCCGTCCGCGTCAAGCACCCGGGGCTAGGGTCGCTGTGTGAAGCGGAGGAGGGTCAGCTGCGTGGGCGCGATCGTCGTCGGCGTCGACGGTCGGATGCTGCTGATCCAGCGAGCCCACGAGCCCGCCCGGGGCTGCTGGTCGCTGCCGGGCGGACGAGTGGAAGCCGGCGAGTCCGATGTCGAGGCGACCGCTCGCGAGGTGCGGGAGGAGACCGGCCTCGACGTCGTCGTGGGTCGCTTCGTCGGAACGGTCGAGCGGGACGCCCCGGACGGCTCTGTGTACGAGGTCCGGGACTACCTGTGCGCCCTGGCCGACCCCCGTGGGGCGACCCGGGCTGTGGCGGGCGACGACGCAGCCGACGTCGGGTGGTTCACGGCCGACGAGGTGAGCCGGCTGCACTGCTCCCCTGGGCTGCTGGAGGCACTCGACGAGTGGGGCGTGTGGTCGCTCAGGAGTTCCAGCGAAGAATGACCGGCGTCTCCCGCTCGTAGCCGAGGACGCTGATCGTGGAGGTGTCCAGCCGGAACAGCCGACCTTCCGAGGCATCGAGGCCGAGCCACCGCGCCGTCAGGGCCCTCAGTGCATGGCCGTGCCCGAACACCAGCACCCTGCCACCGACGTCACGGGCGCGATCCACTACTCGGTCCAGGCGTTCGGAGACCTGGTCATGTGTCTCGCCGTCCGGCGTCGGATGCGTCCAGACGGTCCACCCTGGCACCGTCTCCCGGATGGTAAGCGTCGTGATGCCTTCGTACTCGCCGTAGTGCCACTCCACGAGGTCGTCGTCCTGCTTGGCGTCGGCGAAGCCGGCGAGCTCAGCGGTACGACGAGCGCGGAGCCGCGGACTGGTCAGCACCAGGTCGAACTCCACATCGGCAAGGCGATCGGCAAGGGTCGACGCGACCGAGACCCCCACTTCGGTCAGGGGCAGGTCGGTGTACGAGGTGTGCCGGTGGTCCCGGCTCCACTCGGTCTCGCCGTGCCGGACCACCCAGAGCTCGGTGGTGCGGATCGGACCATCAGCAGTGCCTTGGCTCATGGTCCGATCCTCGCACGGAGAGCCGTCAGTCGCTCTGACTCAGTGCACGCCCGCCATGAGCTTGCGGATCGGGCGCGAGAAGACAGCGAGCAAGAGGCCCAGCCCGATCGCACCAGCGCCCACCACGCCGAAGTAGACCTGCTCGGTCGCCGGGTCGTAGAACTTCGCGAGGTATCCGGACATAGCCGACCCAAGCGCCACCGACAGGAAGAACAGCGCGACCATCTGGGTCTTGAACACCGCGGGTGCCAGCTTGGTGGACAGCGAGAGACCCACCGGCGAGAGCAGGAGCTCGGCGACGGTGAACACCAGCAGGATGCCGATCAGGCCGAGCAGGGGGGCGCTGTTCGGGCCGCCTCCAGCCATCGGGATGAACAGCAAGAAGGCCACGCCCATGGTCATCGTGCCGAGCGCGAACTTGATCGGCGACGATGGCTGGCGCGAGCCCAGACGAGTCCAGGCCGTGGCGAACACACCGGCAAGCAGGATGATCATCACCGGGTTGATCGACTGCACCCAGGAGACCGGCATCTCCCAGCCCAGGATGCTGCGGTCCAGCCGCTTGTCGGAGTACTGCGCGACGACGGTGAACTGCTGCTGGAACAGCGACCAGAAGACGGCGCTCGAAAGGAACATCGGGATGAACGCGAAGACTCGCTTGCGCTCGGTCTCGGTGATCTTGCGGCTGGAGAGGATCACGACGAAGTAGGCGACCGCGGCGACGACCACCGCACCGACCACGACCGTGGCGATGTTCTCGGCGTTGAGCACGCCGAACCAGCTGAGGGCCGCGAGCATCACGACGGCGATGACGGCGAGAGCGGCGACATTGACCCGCTTGTCGGCTGGCAGCGGGTTGTGCACGTCGTTGGCGGATGCCGGCAGGTTCTTGCGTCCGCGGGCGTACTGGGTCAGCCCGATGGCCATACCGACGGCTGCCAGCCCGAAGCCGTAGTGGAAGCCGAGGCTCTGCTGCGCCAGACCGGTCAACAGCGGTCCGAGGAGCCCACCGACGTTGATGCCCAGGTAGAACAGGGAGAAGCCGGCGTCACGACGCTCGTCACCCTCTGCATAGAGACTGCCCACCAGCGAGGTGGCGTTGGCCTTGAGTCCACCGCTGCCGACGCCGACCAGGATCAGACCGACAGCGACACCGAGGAAGCCGGGCAGCAGAGCGAGACCGACGTGACCGGCCATGATCATGATGGCGCTGTAGAACAGGGTGCGCTCTGAGCCGAGCATGCGGTCCGCGACCCAGGCACCCACGATCGTGGACAGGTACACCAGGCCGCCGTACGCTCCGACGATGCCGCTGGCGGTCGCCGCGGTCAGCCCGAGGCCGCCCTGCGCCGCGGCGTAGTACAAGTAGATGAGCAGGATGCCTTGCATGCCGTAGAACGAGAACCGCTCCCACATCTCCACGCCGAAGAGGTTGGCGAGGGCACGGGGCTGACCGAAGAAGGTCTTCTGCTGCTGGGTTTCGGGGGTTGTCTGAACGCTCACCGGCGAGACCCTGCCATCAGTACCCACCGCTGACAAAATAGCGAGATCCCTGTCACACAAGGGAATCCGGTGTCTGGCTTCACCCGCACGCAGGTCCGCTCCACCATCGGAAGAGCACCCGCCCCCGCACGGACGAGAGCGGGATCGGCCCGTAGTCGCGGGAGTCGACAGAGTGCTCCCTTTCGTCGCCGAGCACGAACAGGCTGCGAGGGGGCACCTGAACCGGACCGAAGTAGGTTCCGTCGACCGCCGCCCGGTCGACGAAGGGCTCGCCGATGGGTCGCCCGTCGACATGCAGTACGCCGTCCCGGACCGCCACCTCCCGGCCTGCCGCGGCAACCACCCGTTTCACCGTGAGCCGTCGCTCCAAAGGGTCCGTGAAGACCACGACGTCACCTTCGACGAGGCCGTCCCGTCCACCGGCAGTGAGCACCACGATCCGATCGCCGGCGCACAGGCTCGGACTCATGCTGTCCGAGCTGACTTCGAGCACGTCGACGACGGCAAGCCGCAGCATGGCGAGCGTGAGCACCGCGGCTACAGACCCGGCGAGGAGGAGTCGGGTGGATCGCACCGCCCTCGCCGCTCACTGCGGAGGAGCCGTCGGTGGGGGAACGTCCCTGTTGCCGTCGGTGTCCAGGAACGCCGGGTCTGACTTGATCGGATCGTTGGGGTCGGGCTCGCCCGCCTTCAGGCCCACGCTGAACTGCACCATCATGTCGTGGTCCTCGTGGGAGAGGTTGTGGCAGTGGATCATGTACTTGCCCCGGTGCGGGCCGAACTTCATGATCAGCTCCACGGTCTCGTTCCCGCCGAGGTAGAGCACGTCCTTGGGCCCCCGCTCGTACGCGAACGGCGCTTTCCGGTTCCGGCTCAGGATCTGGAAGTCCACCAGATGGATGTGCACGGGGTGGAACCAGCCCCCACCCCGGTTCTCGATCTTCCAGATCTCTACGTCGCCCAGGGCTGGGTCAGCGAAGACCTCTTGGAACCCGCTGTCGATGACGTCAGCCCAGGTACGGCCGTTGATCTGCCAGATGTCGGTCTTGTCGTCGCGGTGGAAGCGCATCTTCCGTTCACGGACCGCCTGGTCGCGACGTAGGTTCATGGCGGCACTCGAAGTGAGCACCGTGGGGATCCGGTTCCATGTCGGGTCAGAGGTGTCGACGGGCTCGTCGGTGACGTCGAACGCCATGATCTTGTCGGTCTCGTCGAAGTCGCGGTTGTTCTCGTTGCTCCGGTTCCGCAGCACCACGCGCTGTCCTGCCTTGTACTGCGCGAAGTTCACGAGGAACTCGTAGCGCTCGCCGGGCGACACACGCCACTCGGTCACCTGCTGCGAGACCGGCATCATGCCGCCGTCCGTCCCGACCATGTGGACCGCGCCTTCCGGGGACAGCTTCGGCCGGTAGGACCGTGCCACCGACGCATTCAGCATCCGGAACCGGTAGACCCGCCGCTGGACCCTGAGCACCGGCCATGGACGGCCGTTGACCAGGATCACGTCTCCCCAGAGACCCGAGTGGTCCCGGTCGTCGTAGCCGAGCTCGCCGTCCTCGTCGAACATCACGTCGGTCAACGTCAGGGGGACGTCGAAGGGTCGCTGCGGCAGGAGCGCCCGCTCCAGGTCGTCGTGCACGTGGTACTGACCTGCAAGACCGCCGTACACGTTCTGCGCGGTGACGTGAGCGGCGTGGTCGTGGTACCAGATCGTTCGCGCAGGCTGGAAGTGCGCCGGCCACTGGTAGATCTTCGAGTAACCAGGCGGGATGAAGTCGTTGGCGTAGCCGTCGTACTGCGGCAGCGATGCGTTGCCGTGCAGGTGCGTCGCGGTCACGAAACGGTGTCCGAACAGGGGGTGGACCTCCGGAAGCCGGTTCCGCATCTTCACGATCGCGCGCTCCCCGGCCTCCACGTGGAGGGTCGGACCGGTCGGCAGCCCCTGGTAGCCCCACACCGTCGTGTCCAGGGAGGTGTTCAGCAACCGGGCTCGCGCGGGGAGCTCGTTGACCACGTAGGAGACGTAGGGCCCGAACTCATCGGTCCCCTTTGCAATCGGCTTGAGGTCCCGTGGGAAGACGAACGGCGTCCGGAAGGGGCGCGGCAGCAGGTCCTTGTCCAGCTCGCTTGCCGACTTCGCGGCCACGAATCCGGTGAACGGCAGGCTCACCCCGGCCGCCGCCACCGCTGTCACACCGCCGAGCTGCAGCAGGTGTCGTCGTGACAGCTCCATACCTCTCTCTCCATCCCGGGAACTGGATGATGGGTATCCCCAAGAAACCCGATGCCCGTCAACACAGCGTCAAGAGAGGCGTCAAGAGAGGTTGGTGGGCGTCCCCGACAGCACCACACCCACGGCGATCGCCAGCACCATCACCACGAGCTCACCGGCCACGAGAGAGCGAAAAGCGCGCTGGTCCCCGACGTCGACAGCCGGCATCGTGACCCGACGGTGCCACCAGCCGATCGTGCCGAGCAGCAGGTAGAGGCAGACCTTGACCAGCAGCAGCGTCGAGTAGGTGCCGCCCGCGACGAGGTCGCTCCAGCCGGCACGGATCAACGCCGCGGCCGCCCCCGAGATGGCGGCCGCGACGAAGGAGCAGAGCGCGACCGAGCTGAACCAGCGAAGAAACGCGCTGTCGACCGCGGTCCGTGGAGCATGGACGACGATGCCCAGCAGGGCGCCGACCCACACCCCTACCGCGACGACATGGACGATCAGCACGAACGAGGCTGCCGGCCCCGAGCCGGCGTGGACGGCATGACCGGTCAGGTTGCTCGGCACCAGTGCCCCGATGGCCAGGACCAGGACGGTCACAGTGTCGTCGCGGGTCCTCATCCCGCGCGTCAGCACGGCCACCAGGCCAGCGGCACAGGCAGTCAGGACGAGGCCGCGGACCGACGCGCCAACGGCACTGGCTGCACTGATCTGGCCATGGTGGAGACCGGCCTCTGAGGCCCCCTCGAGGGTGAGGACCCGAATGCCGGCGCTGACCACCGTGACAGCCGCCCAGGCAACAGCCCACCGTGACGCCAGCGTCCCCAGCGCCAGACCGACGGGGGACAGCCGGCGCTCCTGCACCTGGCCGAGCGCCAGCACGAGGCTCCCGAGCACGCCGCAGAAGGCAAGGACGCTCAGTCCTCGACCGACGGGCTCGAGGAGGAGCAGAGCGCCCCCCAGCGGGCCCGCCAGCCGCATTCCCGCCATCACCGCCGACGGCTGGATGAGGACGGTCACTGCCAGCACGACCAGGCCGAGCAGACAAGCCATCACCAGGGGTGCGAGGGCCAGAGATCTCCGCTCCCTGCTCCCCGGCCGGGAGAGCACGTCATCGGTCATCGCGCCAACCGCCGGAGCAGCAGGGTTCCGCCTATCAGCGCGACAGTCATGAGCGTCGCCGCCGACCACCGGAGCACGGCATGATCGGAGGTTCTCAGATCCTCGGGAAGCACCGTGCTGCCGACCGTGAAGACGTACCCGCCGACGATCGAGTGCCCGTCCTCAGCGAGAACCTGGTACTCCACCGACCACGGGCCCTCCCGACCGCTCGGGTCGAGCTCGGCCACAATGGCGCCCTCGGCCGTGGAGGGCGCCATCTCCAAGGGCCTGAGTCGGCCATCACCGTCACGGACCTCGACCCTGCTCAGTGCGACGTCGACCGAGTCGGAGAACCTCAGCAGGATGCGCTCCGGTGGCGCCACCAGGTGCTCGCCCGGCTCCGGCGAGCTCTCGACCAGTCCAGGGTGCGACTCAGCAGCCTCCAGCGACCACCAGCAGAAAGCCACGCAGAGCACGCTCACGAGCAGAGCGCGTCCCAGGACCAGCATGGCCCCAGCGTGTCTCGGACCTGTCAAGCGCCCGCAAACACCTCGGGCCCGGGATCAGCCCTTCCCGACGGGCTCCGCCGGCGTGGGGCGACCCGGCTGCTCGCCGCCACGCGCCTCGAGGTAGCTCTCCTTGGGCACCATCACCTTGCGCTTGAAGATGCAGACCAGGGTCCCGTCCTGCTTGTAGCCCTTGGTCTCCACGTGCACCACCCCGCGGTCGTCCTTCGAGGTCGACTCCCACTTGTCCAGAACGGTGGTCTCGCCGTAGATGGTGTCCCCGTGGAAGGTCGGCGCGACGTGGCGCAGCGACTCGATCTCCAGGTTCGCGATCGCCTTGCCCGACACGTCGGGGACGCTCATCCCGAGGAGCAGCGAGTAGATGTAGTTGCCGACCACCACGTTCTTGCCGAACTGGGTGGTGTTCTCCGCGTAGTTCGCGTCCAGGTGCAGCGGGTGGTGGTTCATGGTGATCAGGCAGAACAGGTGGTCGTCGTACTCGGTGACTGTCTTCCCTGGCCAGTGCTTGTAGACGGCCCCGACCTCGAACTCCTCGTAGCTACGACCGAACTGCATCCCACACTCCTCGCTCACGACGGATCCCTCTGCGTCGAGGGGTTTACCTATCGTGCCGAACCAGCGCCGTCAGCGGGAGACGGCGCTCACGTGGGATTGCTCACCCGAGAGCTCAGCTTCCGCCGCCGCCGGCCTTGCGGCGGTGCATCTTCGGTCCACCGCCGACGACCTCGGGGCCGTGGGTCTTGTCCCGCGCGTCGGCGGAGTCGTCGGGGTGCCGGCTGCCCTTCTTGCGGTCGAGGGCCTCGCGCATCTTGGCCTTGAGGTCCTCGTTGCCCTGAGAGCTGCTCTTGTCGGCGTTCATCGGTCCACCATGGCACGGCGCCGCCACGAGGTCGAGAGGTCTACTCCCAGGTGACCGGGACCCCATGGCCTGGGAGTGAGCCGAGGACCTGCTGCTCCCCTGTCGACCAGGACTGAAGCACGACGAGGAACTCGTGCGGGGAGTCAGGGGTACGACGGGTGGGCTCGGCGCGGAGGTGCACGAACGGCGACTGCTCGTCGGCGGCCGCGCCGAGCAGCTCGACCCGTGCCGTGACCGACGCCTGCTCGTAGGAGGAGAGGTACTGCCACATCACGCTGTGCCACAGCACCGTCGTCGTACCTTCGCGCAGCTCGATGTCCTCGACGAACGACACCGCGTCCTGACGGCGTACCTCCGCCGGATTCTGCTCGGCTACGCGGAAGGCACGCCGCAGCCGCTCCAGCCGGTGGGTCTGGTCCGGCCAGACGTACGACGTCAGCGTCAACCGGCCCTCGGGGCTGCCGGCGTCCACGGGCAGCAGGTCACTGCCGAGGCGCTCGACCACCCGCAGGTCCGGCCACGGGGTCAGCGCCCGCCCGCGCCAGGACCGCTCGAGCCGCAGCTCGCTGTCGGTGGCGCCGTGCACCGTGCCCGCGCCGTCGGTGTATGCGAACCGGTCCGCCCGGAGGTTCAGGCCGCCGCTGGAGCCGATCTCGAGCAGCCGGACCGGGAGCCGGTGTCGCTCTCCGACGTGGAGCAGCCCGCCCATCAGCGCGGCAGCTCGCCCTACCTCGTTGGTCTGCGGCGCGCGGTCGAGCCACTCGCGCACCGCGTCTGGTTGCTCGTGCAGGAGGGCCTTGAAGGCCCGCCACCCGCCGTCGGGCTCCCAGGTCCCGCCCACGCTCGGGTAGAAGGTGGCGAGCTCGCCGGCCCGCCGTTCCAGGACCAGCCGGTGCACGCTCCCCGCGAGCCGAAGCGCGAGCGCGGACGGTCCCGCGTCGTGCTGGTGGCCGGCCAGCACCTCGGCCGAGATCCCGCCTGCCTCGACGTCGTCCGCGACACGGTCCAGGATCGCGGCGTACATCGGGGAGCCGAGCTTCCCGCAGGCCGCGGCCTGGTCCCGGAACAGTCCCGCCATCCGGCCCCGCGAGTCCGTGTGCGTGCTGCCCGGTGTCGCGTGGGTCATCGGAGCTTGTAGTCCTCCAGCAGCCGCCGGCCGATGATCATCCGCTGGATGTCCGCGGTGCCCTCGCCGATCAGCAGCATCGGCGCCTCCCGGTAGAGCCGCTCGATCTCATACTCCTTGGAGAAGCCGTACCCTCCGTGGATCCGGAAAGAGTCCTCGACGACCTGGGAGCAGTACTCCGAGGCGAGGTACTTCGCCATCCCGGCCTCGAGGTCGTTGCGCTCCCCCGAGTCCTTCTTCCGGGCGGCCTTCACCATCATCTGGTGCGCTGCCTCGACCTTGGTGCCCATCTCGGCGATCCGGAACAGCACCGCCTGATGGTCCGCGATCTTCTTGCCGAAGGTCTCCCGCTGCTGGGCGTACTGCACGCCGAGCTCGAAGGCGCGCCAGGCCACGCCGCAACCGCGGGCGGCGACGTTGACGCGGCCCACCTCGACGCCGTCCATCATCTGGTAGAAACCGCGACCGGGCTCACCGCCGAGGACCTGGTCGGCGCCGATCTCGAAGCCGTCGAAGACCAGCTCGGTCGTGTCGACGCCCTTGTAGCCCATCTTCTCGATCTTGCCGGGGACAGTGAGGCCGGGCTTGACCTCGCCGAAGCCCGCCGGCTTCTCGACCAGGAACGTCGTCATGTTCTTGTAGACACTCTCGGCGCCCTCGTCGGTCTTGACGAGCACGGCGACCAAGGTCGAGGACCCGCCGTTGGTCAGCCACATCTTCTGGCCGTTGATCGTGTAGGACTCACCGTTCTTCACGGCCTTGGTCTTGATCGCCGAGACATCGGAGCCGCAGCCCGGCTCGGACATCGAGAAGGCCCCACGGATCTCGCCGGCCGCCATCTTGGGCAGGTAGTACTGCTTCTGCTCCTCGGTGCCGTGCTGCATCAGCATGTAGGCCACGATGAAGTGCGTGTTGATGATGCCCGACACGCTCATCCAGCCGCGGGCGATCTCCTCGACGACCAGCGCGTAGGTGAGCAGAGACTCTCCGAGACCGCCGTACTCCTCGGGGATGGTCAGCCCGAACAGGCCGAGCTCCTTCATCTGCTCGACGATCTCGGTCGGGTACTCGTCCTTGTGCTCGAGCTCGTTCGCGACCGGGAGGATCTTGTCGTCCACGAACACGCGGACGGTCTTGAGGATCTCCTCCTGGATGTCGGTCAGGCCGTCGGTCTCGCAGAGGCGTCCCATGCTCAGTTGTCTCCTTCGGGGGCGGTCCACACGTCCGTGCGCTCCATGCCGGCTGCGCGGCCCTTGGCCGAGATCACCAACGCCATCTTGCGCGACGCCTCGTCGATCATCTCGTCGCCGAGCATCACCGCACCCTTGGCACCACCCTTGGCGGAGGTGAAGTAGTCGTAGGCGTCGAGGATGTTCTCGGCGTGGTCGTAGTCGGACTGGAGCGGGGAGTAGACCTCGTTAGCGGCCTCGACCTGGTCCGGGTGCAGGGTCCACTTGCCGTCGAACCCGAGAGCTGCGGAACGACCTGCGACCCGGCGGAAGCCGTCGAGGTCCTTGATCTGGAGATAGGGGCCGTCGATGGCCTGCTTGTTGTGCGCGCGAGCCGCCATCAAGATCCGCATCAGGATGTAGTGGTAGGCGTCGCCGACGTCGTACCCGGGCGGCTGCTCGCCGACCACCAGGGACTTCATGTTGATCGAGGCCATGAAGTCGGCCGGACCGAAGATGATGGTCTCCACGCGCGGCGAGGCGGTGGCGATCGCGTCGACGTTGATCAGGCCGAGTGCGTTCTCGATCTGCGCCTCGATGCCGATCCGGCCGACCTCGTAGCCCATCGTGGTCTCGATCTGGGTGAGCAGCGTGTCCAGCGCGGTGACCTGGTCAGCGGTCTGAACCTTCGGCAGCATGATGCAGTCGAGGTTGGCACCCGCCCCCTCGACGACCTCGATGACGTCCTTGTAGGTCCACTGGGTCGTCCAGTCGTTGACCCGGACCGTGCGCACGCGGTTGCCCCAGTCACCGGTGTTGAGCACCTCGACGATGTTCTTGCGGGCGTCGGGCTTGGCGATCGGTGCAACCGAGTCCTCGATGTCGAGGAAGACCTGGTCGCTGGCCAGACCTTGAGCCTTCTCGAGGAAGCGGGGGTTGGAGCCGGGCACGGCCATGCAGGAACGACGAGCGCGGAGCGCTTCGGACATCGGTGACCCTCTCTTCGGACGGGCGAGATTGTGGGGAGCGTACTCCGGGCCGTGTACCCGCGGGGAGGTCCCGCGGTCGTGGCATATCTCACCCGGCGGACGGCGTGACCCGGGTCAGTCGACGGGTGCCTCGAGGCTGGGTTCGGCGTCCGGCGCCCTGTTGTTGACGATGACCAGCGTCATGCCGGCCAGGATCACCAGCAGCCCCGCAACGGCTTCCAGTGGCGGCCGCTGGTCCAGGAACACCGCAGCGAGGAGGGCCGCTCCGGGCACCTCGAGGAGCAGGGCGAGGGAGACGACCATCGGGCCGGTCGCGGCAAGCAGGTGGTTGAACACCGAGTGCCCCAGCAGCTGGGCGGTCAGCGTGACCAGCACCAGGAGCAGCCACTGGGTGCCGGCGTACCCCCACAGCGCCTGGCCACTGAGCAGGCAGCCGAGAACCAGGAACACCGAGCAGGATCCGTAGCAGACGAAGGTGTACGTCGTAGTGCTCACCGTCTGCCGCGCCCTGGACCCGACCAGCATGTACGCCGCCGCAGCCATGCCCCCGACGAGAGCGAGCACGTCCCCGGCCAGGGCGCGTGCGGACAGCGTGAAGTCGACGCCCGACACAGCCAGCACTCCCACGAACGACAGCACCAGGCCGACGACAACGCGCCGGTTGAACCGCGTCCCGCCGAGCAGCTGCCAGGCCACGACCCAGGCGATCTGGAGTGCGACGATCGCGGTCGCCGACGCCACCGACGTCAGTGTCAGCGAGGTCACCCAGGTCCCGAAGTGGACGGCGAGCGCCAGCCCGGCACCTGCGATCAGGAGCAGCTGCCGCGAGCCGAGGCCGGCGAGCTCGGCCCGCCGTCCGGTCACCGCGGACGGCGCGAGCAGCAACGTCGCCATGCCGTTGCGCCAGAAGGCGATCGCGAGCGGCGGGACCACCATGGCCGCCATCAGCGGTCCGGACATGGAGACCGCGATGACCCCGACGGCGAGCAGGAGGAGGGTGCGCACACGCCCATGATGTCGGTCCAGCCGCCCCAGCGACCAAGTGGCTCAGGTGATCACCTGGAGGTCCGCCGGCGCCAGCTCGATCGGGAACGCGTGCGCCGCGATCGCTCCCGGCTCCTGGTACTCGATCCACGGGTCGTCGGCGCCGAACGGCATCCGGAACCCGACCCAGCTGCGCAGGGTGCCGCCGGCAGCCAGGTGGTCCCCGGGCCAGCCCGCCAGCTTGTAGGGGATGGCCGGGTCGCCACCAGAACGCAGCCGGAACTGGTCGGGTGAGAGCAGGAGCGGACGGTCCGAGCCGTTGTGGACCTCGACGTCCACCACCAGCAGGCCGCCGTCAGGCGCATGACCGGCGACTCGGACCGCGACCGTCCCGAACCGCGTCCACCGGCCGCGCCCCCGGGTGGCTACCCGGAACGACACTGACCCGCTCCGCATGGGCTGCTCCCTGCTGATGTCTGGATACCCGGCCATGGTCCGCCGACGGCGTCACGGCGACGTGAAAGGTGCGTGCAGAGGCGACGAACCGACGCGAGAGTGTGGCAGTCTCGTTCCGTGACTGAACCCGTCGCCGACGCTCTGTCCGCCGCACTCATTGCCGAGCTCGGCAAGAAGACCGGCGTCTGCTGGCTGCGGTACGACGGTGCGGACCACGCGGTCTGGCACGTCTGGCTCGACGACGCGCTCTACGTCGTCTCCGGCGGCAGCGAGCAGCCGCTGCCAGACATCGAGGAGACTGCCTCGGTCGAGGTCGTCATGCGCAGCAAGGAGAGCGGCGGCCGGCTGCTGACCTGGGTCGGTGACGTGTCCGTCGTACGCCCGGAGGACGACCTGTGGGCGCCGGTGACCACGGCGCTGGTGGCCGGCCGGCTCAACCTGCCCGACCTGGCGACCGCGGCCGCCGACTGGGCCGAGCACAGCATCGTGGTCCGGATCGCGCCCACCGAGCGGCTGGTCGAGGCCCCGGGATCACTCAGCGACGACGCCCACCTGGCGGCGCCGAAAGCAACCGGGGCGACGACCCGGGGAGCTCTGCCGCGGGTGCTTCACCGCCGTGCGCGCCGGCGGCCCGACCTCAGCTAGGCACCGCAATCTCGCCGGACGCGATGCGCTGCACCCCGCCGGCGACACTGCACGCGGTGGCCACTCCGTCGACAGCCTCCACCCGTCCGTGCAGCAAGGACGGTCTGCCCATCTCCACGCCCTGCCGGATGCGGTAGCTCCCCCCATCGGGCAACCGACCGGAGGCGACAAGTGCCACCCCGAGCCCGGCCGCGGCCGACCCGGTCGCCGGGTCCTCGGGAACGGAGAGGCCGGGCACGAACACCCGGGCGTGCACTTCCGGGACCGAACCACCGGTGACGTGGTGCAGGTTGATGCCCTCGATCGGGTCGCGGGCAGGACCGAGCGCCGCGAACTGCTGCCGGTACTCCGCCAGCGGGCGGTCGGTGGTTCGCGCCCGAGCCACCGCGTCCTCGACCACCGGGACGTGCACGAAGGTCAGCCCGCAGCCCGCCAGCCATACCGGCCCTGCCAGGTCGGACACCGAGAGGCCGAGGTCCTGCAGCAGGGCAACGACGAGCCCGTCTCCGGCCGGGCCGAGCAGGTCGCGCGGGGTCGCGGTGAGCTCGACGCCGTCACCGGCGAACCTCACGCCGATCCGGCCGGCGCCGCAGACCTGGGTGACCTCCTCGTGGGGAAGCAGCCCCCGGTCCCGCAACGTCCAGGCGGTGCCCAGGGTCGGGTGGCCGGCGAAGGGGATCTCGCCGGCCGGGGTGAAGATCCGGGTCGCGTACTCCGATACTCCGTCGACCGGAGCCGACGGGAAGGTCGTCTCCGAGAAGTTGAACTCGCGGGCAAGCGCCAGGCACTGCTCCGTCGTGAGGTCCTCGGCGCCATGGACCACGGCCAACTGGTTGCCCGCGAAGGGCCGGTCGGTGAACACGTCTACGACATCGAAGGCAAGGAGCATGTCGGCAATACTCGCAGAGCACCACCAGCCCGCTAACGTATCCAGACGTGAGTACTTCGCCGAACCGCGTCTTCGCCGCCCGCCTTGCGGGGCTGCCGGTGTTCGACCCTGTCGGCGACCAGGTCGGCAAGGTGCGCGACCTCGTGGTGGCGCTGCGGACGGGGATCCAGCAGCCCCGGGTGCTCGGGCTGGTCGTGGAGGTGTTCGGCCGCCGGTCGATCTTCGTCCCGATGACCCGGGTCACCCACGTCGACAGCGGACAGGTGATCACCACGGGAGTGGTGAACATGCGTCGGTTCGAGCAGCGCTCCACCGAGACGCTGGTGTTCGGGCAGATGCTCGACCGCAAGGTGCGCATCACCGAGACCGGCGTCGAGGGCACGGTGTACGACGTCGCGATGGAGCAGAGCCGTAGCCGTGACTGGGTGTTGAGCAAGGTCGCCCTCCAGGAGGGCTCCAAGCGGTTCGGCCGGCGGGGCCAGACCCATGTTGTGGACTGGCGTGAGGTCGAGGGGCTTGGCCTGCCGGACGAGCAGCAGGGCGCGACGCACCTTTTGGCGGCGCTGGTGGAGATGCGCCCGGCTGACCTCGCGAACGTGATCCACGACCTGCCCTCCAAGCGGCGCGGCGAGATCGCGGCCGCGCTCAACGACGAGCGGTTGGCCGACGTACTCGAGGAGCTCCCCGAGGAGGACCAGGTGGAGATCCTGGGCGCCCTCGAGTCCGAGCGCGCCGCCGACGTGCTCGAGGAGATGTCCGCCGACGACGCCGCCGACCTGATCGCCGAGCTGCCGCCCGAGACCGCCGAACATCTGCTGAAGCTGATGGAGCCGGACGAGGCCAAGGACGTACGCCGGCTGATGTCCTACGAGGACCGCACCGCCGGCGGCATGATGACCACCGAGCCGGTGATCCTGCCGCCCGACGCCACCGTCGCTGAGGCGCTCGCCCACGTCCGCAACGCCGACCTCACCCCGTCCCTGGCGGCGCTCGTCTACGTCTGCCGGGCACCCCTCGAACCACCGACCGGGCGCCTGCTGGGCGTCGTGCACATCCAGCGGCTGCTCCGGGAGCCGCCGTCCACCATGGTGGGTGCGGTGCTCGACAGCGACATGGAGACGCTGCCGGACAGCGCGTCCCTGGAGGACGTGGCCCGACACCTCGCGACCTACAACCTGGTCGCCGCACCGGTGGTCGACGAGAACGGTCGCCTGCTCGGCGCGGTGACCGTCGACGACCTGCTGGACCACCTGCTGCCGGAGAACTGGCGTGAACGCCCCAGCCGAGGAGGGATTCTGCGTGCCTAGGGACTCCCGCAGCGAATCGCGCGCGCGGCTGGACACGCCCCTGGAGAGTCGCCGCCAGCTGGTCCGCCGCCCCAACTACGACCCTGAGGTCTTCGGCAGCTTCGCCGAGCGCTTCGCACGTTTCATGGGCACAGCGAAGTTCCTGCTGTACATGACGGCGTTCGTCACCATCTGGCTGACCTGGAACTACCTGGTTCCCGATGCCTACCGGTGGGACGCCTACCCGTTCATCTTCCTGACCCTGATGCTCAGCCTCTAGGCCTCGTACGCCGCCCCGCTGATCCTGCTCGCGCAGAACCGGCAGGAGGACCGCGACCGGGTGATCAGCGAGCAGGACCGGCAGGCCAACACCCGGGCACACGCCGACATGGAGTTCCTCGCCCGCGAGGTCGCCTCGCTGCGGATGGCCATCGGAGAGGTGGCCACACGCGACTACGTCCGGTCCGAGCTGCGGTCCCTGCTGAGCGAGCTCGACGAGCGCGCCAGGGTCGAGGCCACCCCCGAGCCGGGTGACGAAGACCATCCCGACCGCCGGTAGCGTCACCGTCGCCGGCACGTACGCTGTGAGACATGACATCCCCTGTTCTCGAACAGATTCAGGCTGCGCTGGCCACCGTCAACGACCCTGAGATCCGCCGGCCCATCACCGAGCTGGGCATGGTCGAGTCCGTCGACATCGACGAGTCCGGCAAGGTCGCGGTGCGCGTGCTGCTCACCGTCGCGGGATGTCCGCTCAAGGACACCATCACCCGCGACGTGACCGCCGCGGTCGAGAAGGTCCCCGGCGTGACGTCGGTCGACCTGTCCCTCGGCGTGATGTCGGCCGAGCAGCGCGCCGGCCTGCAGGAGACGCTCCGCGGCGGGCAGGCCCAGAAGGAGATCCCCTTCGCCCGCGCCGACTCGCTCACCAAGGTCTACGCCATCGCCAGCGGCAAGGGCGGTGTCGGCAAGTCCTCGGTGACGGTCAACCTCGCTGTGGCCATGGCGGACCAGGGCCTCAAGGTGGGCATCGTGGACGCCGACATCTACGGCCACTCGATCCCGGCCATGCTCGGTGTCGGCGACGTGCGTCCCACCCAGGTCGAGGACATGATCATGCCGGTCCCCACCGCGGGCGGCATCTCGGTGATCAGCATCGGCATGCTCAAGCCGCGGCGCGACCAGGTCGTCGCGTGGCGGGGCCCGATGCTGGACCGTGCGCTGGTCCAGATGCTCAGCGACGTCTACTGGGGCGACCTGGACGCGCTCTTCCTCGACCTGCCGCCCGGCACCGGCGACATCGCGATCTCGCTGGGACAGCACCTGCCCAACGCCGAGGTCCTCGTCGTCACCACGCCGCAGGAGGCAGCCGCCGAGGTCGCCGAGCGCGCCGGCACGATGGCCTCGATGATGCACCAGCGTGTGGTCGGGGTCGTCGAGAACATGTCGTACCTGCCCTGCCCGCACTGCGGTGTCGAGCACCGGCTCGAGGTGTTCGGCTCCGGCGGAGGCGCGCGGGTCGCGGCCACGCTGTCCAGCCGCTTCGGGTACGACGTGCCGGTGCTCGGCGAGATCCCCCTCGACCTCGACCTCCGTGAGGGTGGGGACGCCGGGAAGCCGATCGTCGAGACCAGCCCCCACTCGCACGCCGCACGTGAACTGACCAAGGTGGCAGCCACGCTCTCCGGACGAGGTCGCGGGCTCGCGGGTATGCAGCTCGGGCTCACTCCAGCCGGTAGATTCTGATACGTGTTCGGAGTCGGGCTGCCAGAGTTCCTGGTGATCTTCGTTGTCGCCGTCGTGGTGTTCGGGCCCGACCGGCTGCCTGACTTCGCCCGTCAGGCCGGACGCTTCCTGCGTCAGGTCCGCCAGTTCGCCAATGCCGCGCGTGACGACCTGCGCAGCGAGCTCGGGCCCGAGTTCGCCGACCTCGAGCTGTCCGACCTCGACCCGCGCAAAGCGGTGCGCAAGCACATCATGGAAGCGATGGAGGAGGACGACGCTCCCCCGGTCCGTCCCGGCCTCCGACCGCTGCGGGCCGGCGAGCTGCCGCCCTACGACAGCGACGCGACCTAGTCAGCCGACCTTTGCGTCGAGCTTCACGTCGACGGTCAGCTCGCGGCCGCCACGCTGCACCTTCAGGGCCACCGTCTCTCCGGGCTGGTGGCTGCGGATCGCGACGATCAGCTCGATGCCGTCGGTGACCTTCTGCTCGTCCACGGCGACGACGACGTCACCCTCCTGAAGACCGGCCTGAGCGGCCGGTGTCCCGGCGATCACCTCGACCACCTCGGCACCGTTGCGCTGGTTGCTGGTGTTCACGTTCGCACCGATCACCGGGTACTTCGCCTCGCCGGTGCGCAGGATCTGCGCCGCGGTGATCTCCACCTGCTCCATCGGGATGGCGAAGCCGACCCCGATGTTGCCGGCGTCCCCCGAGAAACCGCCCATCGTGGCGATCGCGGAGTTCACGCCGATCACCTCGCCCTGAAGGTTGACCAGCGGTCCTCCCGAGTTCCCGGGGTTGATCGCGGCGTCGGTCTGCACGGCGTTGATGAACGAGGACTGGTCCTGGTCACCGGTCGGTCCAGGGCGCTGATGATGCCTGAGGTCACGGTGCTGCTCAGACCGAGCGGTGAGCCGATTGCCACCACGGTCTCCCCGACGTTCATCGACTTCGAGGACCCGAGCGCCGCGGGCTTGAGGTCCTCGCCGCCCTCGATCTTGAGAACAGCGATGTCGTAGACCGGGCTGCGGCCGACGATCTCGGCGTCGTGCGCCTTCCCGGCGAAGTCGATCACCTGGATCTGCCCGCTGCCGGCCGCGCCTGAGACGACGTGGTTGTTGGTGATGACGTGGCCCTTGCGGTCGACCACGAACCCGGAACCGCTGGCGCTGCCGTTCCCGCCCCCTCCCGCGAGGATCTGCACCGTGCTCGGTAGAAGCGCGTCCGCCACGGCCGCGATGCTGCCGTTCTCTGGCGGGAGTGGCGCGGCGGTGGTCTGGTCGCTCTCGAAGATGTTCGGGCCGCCCTCACCACTCATCGACGAGGAGACCAGGGCGCCGCCGATCGTGCCGCCGAGCAGGCCGACGATGAGCGCCGTCACGGCGATGACGGGCCACACCCAGCCGGGCATCCGGCCCGTGGGCTGCGACGGTCGCTGCTGCTGGTAGTAGGCCTGCTGACCGGCCGGGTAGCCGTAGGTGTGGTGATGGCTGTAGCCGTCCTGACGGCCGTAGCCCTGCTGGTAGCCCTGCTGTTGGTATCCCTGCTGCTGGTAGCCCTGCTGCTCGTGGCCGTGCTGCTCCGGTGGCCTGCCGAAGGTGCTCTGCTGGTCGGTCTGGTCCGGCTGACGGGGTTGGCCGAAGGTCCCCTGGTAAGGCGGGGGGTCCTCGTGCGAGGAGAGACTTTCGTAGGAAGAGGTCTGTTCGTACGACGGCTCGTCGTACGAGGTCGGCCGCTCATAGGAGGACGGCTCCTGGTCGTACGACGGTCCCTCGTCGGCGGACCACAGCGGCCGCGTGTCCTCGGTAGAGGACTCGTCGGCCTGCTCGGGCTCGTTGACCTCTTCGGCGTCGTCCCGTCGCCCAGGTCCGTCGTACTCAGTCACGAGGCCCATTTTTGCCTACGTGGGCAAACCTGGCGACGCGGGTCTTCATCACCGGTCCAGTGAAGGGGAGCCGCCGGGGCGGTCGTCGTGGCGTGCGGGGAGCCGCCCATGCACGCTCACCGCAGGTGCGATCACCGCCGTGGATGGATTTGTCGTGTTCGCGCTCCCGGACAGGGAAGCAACGGGAGCACCGGCCGGAGCACCGCCGATCCCGAGCGTGACCCCGCTGATGGAGGCGATGCCGAACACCGCGGCCGAGACAGAACCCGCACCGATCAACGCGATTCCGGCTCGCCTTCGGCCACGTCCCTGACGTTCGATCTCCTCGACCGCGGCCCAGGCATCGATGCCCTGCCAAGCCGGCCGGGCGTCTGCGGCGGTGTCGTCCAGGTCGTAGAGCGAGCCGATCAACTTCGGGGAGGGTTGGTCGCCACCCATCGTGGAGAGCTGCGTCTTGACCCAGCCTTCACGCTCGACGAGACGACGACACGGCGCACAGGTCAACACGTGGGACCAGGCTCGCTCGGCCTGGTCGGGGTCGAGCTGACCGTCGACGAGACCGGATACTGCGGAACCGATGTGGCCGCCGAGATACCACTTCACGTCGGCTCGGACACGAGGACGGAGTCGGGTGCTTCGGCGGGGCCGGAGTAGCGCTGCCGACCCGTGGACGGGGCTCGGTGGGCCAAGGCCTTGCGCAGCATCGAGCGGCCACGGTGGATCCGCGAGCGCACAGTGCCCAGCTTGAGGTCGAGCACGTCGGCGATCTCGTCGTACGACAGTCCCTCGATGTCGCACAGCACGACAGCCGCACGGAAGTCGGGGGGCAGCTCGCGCAGCGCGGCCTCGACGTCGTCGTCGAAGAGCCGGTCCGCGACCTGGGCGTCGGGGCTGAGGACACGGCCTGGCATGCGGCTCTCGGCGTCGTCTCCGAGCGCGTCGAAGCGGATCTTGGACTTGCGGCGGGCCTGGTCGAGGAACAGGTTCGTGGTGATCCGGTGCAGCCAGCCCTCGAAGGTGCCGGGGGTGTAGGACGACAACGAGCGGAACACCCTGACGAAGACTTCCTGGGTGAGGTCCTCGGCGTCGTAGGGGTTGCCGGTGAGGCGGTAGGCGAGCCGGTAGACCCGGGCGGAGTGGAGCGTGACGACGTCCTCCCACGAGGGTGCCGTCCAGTCCTCGACAGGGCCGGTCGTGCTGTGCTTCCGGTCGGACTCGTTCATCCGGCGCTCCTTGCCCCAGGGGGCTCTCGCAGCCAAGCCGCGCACCTTGGTCGCCATGGTCTGGCGCTTACCCCCTTCACGCTAGAAGTACCTGCTGAGAGTTGCCTGAGGGAACGTACTCAACTTCCTAGGTTTTTCGTACAACGGACGTACGTCGTGAACTGTTCCCGCGCTCACACAAACCGGTCCCTGTCCCGGTAGAGTCACGCCCAGCCATGGCAAATGTCTGATTCCGACCAAGGAGGCCACCATCGCTACGGGACTCAAGCCCGCCAGCTGGGCTTACGCAGAAGAGTTCGTCAGCGAGGACGACGTTCTCGCCGCAGCGCGCGGCCGGGCGACCGAGGTCGGAGTCGTGCCGATCGGATCGGGCGGCGGCGCTGCCCTCCGCTTCCTGGCTGCGGTGACCGAGGCCCGGGCCGTGGTCGAGATCGGCACCGGCACCGGCGTCTCCGGGCTTTGGATGCTGCGCGGCATGCGCCCGGACGGCGTCCTCACCTCAGTCGACCTCGAGGCCGAGCACCAGCGGATGGCCAAGCAGGCGTTCACCGAGGCCGGGATCCCGCCCCAGCGCGTGCGGCTGATTCCCGGTGCCGCCCTGGACGTACTCCCCCGCCTCACCGACGGGCACTACGACCTCGTCTTCTGCGATGGCGACAAGCTGGAGTACTCCGACTACCTGACCGAGGCGCTGCGGCTGCTCAAGCCGGGCGGGATCGTCGCGTTCGACAACGCGCTGTGGCACGACCGGGTCGCCGACCCGGCGCAGCGTGACGCCGAGACGGTCGCGATCCGGGAGCTCGGAAAGCGGGTCCGAGAGCACGACACCCTGCTGCCCGTGCTGCTGCCGGTCGGCGACGGCCTGCTCGTGGCCAAGAAGGTCTGGATCCCCGAGTAACCCCGTTGAGCCGGGGCTTCTGCCCCGTTCAGCCGGGGGTTCTGCCCCGTTCAGCCGCGACTTCTGCCGCGTTCAGCCGCGCCTTCTGCCGCGTTCAGCCGGGGGTTCTGCCGGGTTGAGCCGCGCATTACGCCGACGGGAGCGGTACGTCGGACCGCACGCTCGTCGGCACCCAGAAGCGCAGCTTGCCCTCGCGGGTGTCCTCGTAGACCCCGCCATTGCTCTCGATGACACGACGAGAGCCGACGTTGTCGACGTCGCAGGTCACCAGCACCGGGTCGATCCCGCGCTCGGTGCAGATCGGGAGCATCATCCGCAGCGCCGTCGTGGCATGACCCTGACGCCGGGCAGAGGGGCGCACCGAGTAGCCGATGTGCCCGCCCCAGGTGAGCAGCAGCTCGGTCAGCTCGTGCCGCAACGAGATAGTGCCGAGGTACTCGTCCCCGTCAGCCATCCAGAGCTGCGTGCAGGCCACGAAGGTCGCCGGTCGTGGCGCATCGGGCAGTCGTTGCGCCACGAGGAACCGCGCGAACTCCGCAAAGACTCCGGCGGACTCCAGCGCCTCGCGGGTGAAGTCGATCCCGGGAAACACGTGGTCAGCCGGCCAGGAGAGCAGGGAGGCGTACCGGTCCTCGCCCGCGGCGATGAACTCGTCCGCGGCAGCAAGGAACGATCGGTGAAACCTGGGG
>JBFIWG010000009.1:0-21532 GCA_041606495.1 Nocardioidaceae bacterium | reverse complement strand
CCGGACTGGTTGTCCGGGCGGCGGCCCCCTTGGGAAGGCAGGGAGGCAAACCCGCTTCGTGCTTCGGGGACGTGAGCTCGCCTCCCTGGGTCGTTACCGCGCGATCACCTTTCGGGAGACGACGTTGCTCATCCCGATCTTGTTGATCGCCCTGATCCGGACCTTGTACGCGCCGCGGTGGTTGAAGCGGAGCGTCTTGGCGCGGGTCGCTGCCGGGACGGTCATGGCCTTGCGGCCGATCACGCTGCCGTCCTTGGCGAGGCGCCAGGTCTTCACCTGGTAGCCGGTGATCCGTGCGCCACCGGTCACCTCGGGCTTGGCCCAGGCGATCCTGGCCGTGATCTTGCCGCCGGGCAGACCGTGGATGACGCTTCGGATCATCGGGCTTCCGGGCCGCACCTTGGGCACCCGGTAGGGATCCGACACGAGCGTCTCCTGGTTGTCGGCCTGGTCCGTGAACGAGACCATCACCCTGACCTGTAGACCACGCACGGCATCCGACAGTCGCAGCCGCTGCCCCGTCTGGCCGACGATGTCGACGAAGCCGCCGGACCGGTCGGACTTCTGCCACTGGATGGCGAGCTCACCCAGCCCGTCCGGGTCCGCGATGCCCGTGGTGCTGACGCGCATGGCCCTGCCCGTTGCGGTCATGGTCAGCGGAAGCACCCCCGTCGCCGGCGCGTTCGGGTTGGGAGCCGGGTTCGGGTTCGGGTTGGGAGCCGGGTTCGGCACCGGGTTCGGCACCGGGTTCGGGTCCGGGTTGGGACCCGGGTTCGGGTTCGGAGCCGGGTTGCCCAGAGCCGGGTCGTCGACCACGGTGCCGGTCGTCCAGTCGGAGATCACCTGCTCGTTCACCCCGTCGTTGTCCGTGAACGTGGCCACCACCCGGAGCTGCTTGCCCACGTCGGCCTGGGTCGGGGTGTACTCGACACCCTCGCCCACGGGTGCGAACCCGCCGTTGGCGCTGCCGGCCTCCCAGGTGAGCACCAGGGTGCTCAGGTTGATGCCATCCGGGTCCACGAGACCACTCGCGTCCACGGTGAGCGGGACGCCCTCGACAGGCGTGTTCGTGCTCAGCAGCAGCGTTCCCGACGCCGCCGTGTTCGGCAGCGCGTCACTGACGGCGATGTCTCCGTCGGCGAACAGGAGGCGGTCGATGTTGCGGATGACGTCGGTGCCGTCTGCTCCCGCACCACCGAGATGCGACACCGTGACCGTGCCGTCCCCGTTGTCCGTGACCTCGTAGTTCGCCAGGACGTCGGAGTAGACCGCGGTGTTCACGCCGTCGTCTGCAGGCACGACGATCTCACGCACGATGCCGATGTCAGCCGGGTTGACCGTCTGCGGGTCGGCGAACACGCCCGACCGGATGTCCCGGAGTCGGTCGTACCGCGTTCCCGCCACCGTGAGCTGCACGTTGAGCCAAGCGGTTCCGTCGATGAAGTCGTTGCCACCACGGCCCTCGATGATGTCGCTTCCTGCGCCACCGATGATGATGTCGTTGGCGGTGTTGTTGCTCAGGAACGGCGCCGTGTGCGAGCCCAGCAGGTCACGCAGACCGGCGATGAGGTCGAGGTGTGCCTCGGTGAGCTCGTGTCCGGTGCACTGTGCCGGCAGGCTCAACGCTGCGCAGTCCTCGGCGGCCATTGTCGGGGGTACGTCGGCCCGGTCGACGCCGCGAAGAACGTCGTCGTGGTCCCACCCGGACAGTCCCTCGACCAGGTCGTACCGGTCGCGCATGTTCTGCACGCTCGGCGGCTGGAAGATGGTGTTGTCCATGTCGGCCTTGGCCGGGTTCGGGTCACGAAGGTGCGTGACCCAGTCGAAGCCCAGCATGCCCTCGTGACGGTCGGTACCGGGGTCGGTGACCATGATGTCGTCGCCGCCCTCGGAGTCGAGGTCGTCGTTCCCAGGACCGCCGATCATCACGTCGTTTCCCCCGAAGGGGTCGTCCTGGAAGCCGTTGGAGTTGTCCCCCTGGACCAGGTCGGACCCGCCCGCCCCCTCCATCCAGTCGTCGCCCTCGTTCCCGGCAAAGATGTCGTGAGCTCCTCCGCCGAGCACGAAGTCGTTGCCCTGGCCGGCGAAGGTCTGGGTCTCGTCCTGGCCGTGGACGATGAAGTCGCTGCCGGCGCCGCCGTGGATGAGGTCGGCGCCCGGACCGGCGTGGACGGCGTCGTCGCCCTTGCCGGCCTTGATGTTGTCGTCACCGAACAGGTCGGTGAGGATGTCGTCGTGCCCGCCGCCGACGATGGCGTCGTTTCCGGCGCCACCCTCGATCCGGTCTGCACCGGCGTAACCCCAGAGGGCGTCGTCGCCCTCGTCAGAGCGCAGCCGGTCGGCATCCGAGCGGAGCCCGTGCATCTGGATGTGCTCCTCACCCACGTAGCGGTAGGTCCCGTCCTGCATCTGGGTCAGGCCGTCGGGCAGCACGCCACCCGCCTCGACCATCGGCTTGATGACCTCGATGTCGTAGACCACACCGTCCTGCGAGGCGAAGATGTCCGTCGGGACCTCCGACGCGGCCGTGGTCCGCTGGACCAGCGCCGAGAAGGAGTTCGCCTCGAGCTGGTGGAACAGGTTCAGGCCGATGTTGCGGTTCAGGTAGTAGAACCGGTCACCGTTCTGCAGGTTCTCCAGGGACTGCTCGAACACCTGGTTGAACGTGGTGCCCAGCATGCCGCCGAACGGCATCCCGGCCTCCGCGAGCCCCCCGACCCAGAAGTCGACCCCGTCCAGGCCCGACTCGGATGCCGGTAGGTCGAGGAACGGGTCACCGGCGTCGACCAAGGCCTGTGCCGCGGCACGCTTGCCCGCGATCGTCGTCTCACTCGTGAGGGTCGGGTGCGTGCCGTAGGCCGCGACGAAGTTGACCAGCGACTCGGGGTTCTTCAGCGCGTTTCCGAAGTCCGTCCAGTCCGCGTAGGGCTTCAAGGAAGGGTCGGACGTCTCGCTGTAGAACTGGGCCCGCACCGCCTGCAGCGGCGGGACGCCCGCGTCCCGGGCCCGCGCGATGTTGATCGTCGGCAGATCCAGCGGAAGACCGAGGAGCTGGTTCCGCAGGGTGTCGTCGACGAACTCGTCGATTCCGTTGCCGGTCTGCGACGACATGCCGTTGATGATCGAGCCGGCCGCTTGGTCCGCCGTGATCCCTCCCGCCTTGAAGGCATGGGGGTTGAGGAAGCCGTCGAACAGGCTGACGTCCTCGGTGCCGAAGCCTCGCCGGTGGATCTTGTCGGTCAGTATCGAGTGACCGAACCGGTAGACCACGTGGGCGAACTCCGCGGGCAGCGCCGAGTTGATCGTGTTGTGGTACGTGCTCTCGTTGAACGGAGCGGCGTCGATCGTCGGCTGGATCTTCCGGGCGAACTCCTCGAACACGAGGTGCTGGTACTCCATCTCGGTGACGTAGCGCGCAGCCTGGAAGAGCCGGGCACCGTAGCCCCATCCGCCGTCCTCGTAGCCAGCCTTCAGACTCGGCGTGGCCTGGATGGTGGCGTCGATCGCGTCGCGCAGCCGGTTGTGCTCTGCGTGGAAGACGTGGTGAACCGCGGTCAGGCCGATGTTCTCGTTGGCTCGACCGTCGCCGGCGATGAAGTGCGCGTCGAGCAGCTCGTCGTCGTACGTTCCGCCCGGACGTGGGGCGTGGGGGTCGTTGCTCTCACTGTCCGCATCAGGTCCGGCCGCGGTCGGAACCGCGTTGTGCGCGATGTCGACGAGGAAGGCGTGGCCGGTTCGCAGAGCGCCCACCGCGGACGGGGAGACCGGCACGGCCAGGTTTCCCTCGACCGGTCCGGTGGCGGTCATCAGCTGAGGCAGTCCGTTCGGACCGGGCGTGAACTGACCGTAGAGGTCGGTCACGATCATGGGCCCGTCCAGCACGTCGTCGTCGCTGAGCGCGATGCCCAAGTTCGACGCCGCTGCCGCCTTGACCTCGGCCCAGGTCGCCAGGCCGCCGCCATCACCTTCGAGCAGCCGGCCGGTGTCCTCGGGCCGTTGGTTGACCAGCTGGTACTCGCGAAGGAACACCTGGAACGCAGGGTGCGACGAGTAGGTCTGGTTCTGGTCGACGAACGGGGTCGTCTGGTTGTTGTGCAGGCGCGATCCGTCAGGACCGGTGCCGACCACGGTGGCCCGGGTGAGCGCCATGAACCGCATGTTCGGTGGGACCTTGTCGTACAGCGGGTCATCGGGCTGGAGCGGCACGATGACGGTTCCGTTGCCACCCTTGTTGACCAGGTCCAGGCCATGGTCGAAGAACTGCCCGAACAAGGTGAACCACTGGTTGAACGGGGCCGACAGACCTACGTCCGGGGACTCGTTCGGGATGAAGATCCGACCGCTCACGTCGTCGATGGCCGAGCCGGGTACGGCCGAGGCTGCGGCCACGGCCGCGGGGTTGCTGGTCGTCTGGTCGACGATCAGGTTGCTGATCATGCGCGGCTCTGAGTCGTAGACGAAGCCCTCAGTCTGCGCGTAGCAGCTGGCGGCAGGGTCGGTGCACATCGCCGTGGTGTCGGTGTTCGGCTGTGGCGGTGCCCCCGGCGGCGCAGCCTCACCCTCGCGCAGGTACTCCGGCATCAGCCGCGGGAAGGGCTGGTCGGCGGCACCGAATCCGCTCTGTCCGGGCATGAGGTTGTTGTACGAACCGTCGACCGTTCGCAGCCCCCAGGGCAGCAGCGGATGCGGGACACACGTCCCGGACGTGTCGTCCTCGCGTTCACAGAGCAGGTTGCCGTCGTTCTCGTGCGCCTCGCTGATCCGGATCTGCTTCAGGATGAACCGCAGGTCGCCTGCGTCCACCTCGAAAGACGTGTCGTTGTCGGTGACGGCACCCACCGCGGGAGCGATCGGCACCGCCGCGAGCGGAACTCCCGACAGGGCCAGGCAGATGGACCCGACCAGTGTCCTCATGAGTCGTCGAGGCCGGCCCCCGCCTCGTGGGTCTCCGGAGCACGGCGGGGCCCCCACCCCGTCCGCCCCGGCGCCAGACATTCTGAACATCGCGATCCCCCTCCAGGGTTATTCGGACAGCGCTTCCGCGCTGTGCGCACCCTTTTGCACGCCGGAGCAAGTTTTCGGGGCAGGGCGTCAACGACGCGTGAACAAAGCCGTCGGGTGCATCAACGGGACGTAAACCGGGGGGAAGGTGACTCATCTGACCCAAGGGATCATCCGGTCGACCACCGAAATCGCCTGATAGGACTACGTCCACGTGATTGATGGCGTCATCTATCGATCTGATCCTTTTTTACAGTCCAGCGCGTGGCGTACAACTGATTCAGCACGTCGGGGGATCGGTGTACGGGGGAGTGGATGGAGCGCATCGAAGTTCGTCTGCTCGGGCAGCTGTTGGTACGGCGCAGTGATGGAAGCGTCGTTGCGCCGGACGAGTGGCGGACGACGAGGACCACCGACCTGCTGAGGTTGCTGGCGCTCGACGCCGGCCAACCCGTCGCCACGCATGTGGTGATCGACCGGCTTTGGCCCAACGTCGCCAGCGAACGAGGACGGGCCAGTCTTCGGACCGCGGCAAGCCAGCTCCGAAAGGTCCTGAGAGCCGATTGCCTCGAGCGCCGAGCAGGTGCCCTGGTCCTCCACGGGGCCTGGGTGGACACGCAGGCGTACGACGGCCTGGTGACCCGGCTCGACGCCGCCCGTCGGGCCGGCGAGCACGCAGAGGTCGTTGCCCTGGCTCAGCAGGCAGAGGCGCTCTACCGGGGAGACGTCGATGCTCCGGACGCGTCCGGCGACTGGCTCCACGAGGTCCGAGACCGGCTTCGCCGCACGCGCTGTCGGGCACTGCTCGATGCAAGCAACGCTGCCGCGTGCCTTGGCTGGATGCGCGACAGCCTCGACCTCGCGCGCCAGGCGGTCGAGCTCGAGGAGTCCGAGGAGGCTGCGCGTGCGCTGATGCGGGCCTACGCGGGCATGGGCGAGGTCCCCAAGGCGATGCAAGTCTTCGACCGGCTGCGCACGGACCTGGCCGAGCAGCTGGGCGTGGACCCGTCCCCGCAGACGCGCGCGCTGCACCTGCAGCTGCTCACCGGGACGGCCGCGGCCGCCACCGCGCCGAGGCGGCTGGTTGGTCACGAGGAGAGCGTCAACGCGATGGTCGCCGCGATCACCAGTGGGCTGGACTCGGGAGAAGGCAGTCTGGTCTGGCTGCGAGGGGAGCCTGGCAGCGGTCGCGACTCGGTGGTTGAGGCGGCCTGCGCAACCATGGGGCTGTCGGTGCACAACATGAACCACGACCCGCTCTGGGTGAAGGAGGCCGCCCCGGGGGAGCCCTGGGACATGCCCGCGGCGGACGTGATCGTGATGCCGGCAGCACGAGACGTCCCGCGACACGCCCGCGTCGTTCTGCGCTCGCTGATGGAGCGGCACGGGGGCGTGCTCGTCGTACCGGTCCGGCGAACGTCGCCGACCGAACAGGTCGGTGGGGAGCGGGTCGCCACGGGCACCCTCGTGGATGTCGGTCCACTGACCGGCGAGGACTTCGACGAGCTGGCCAGGCAGGTGCTGCAGGGCGAGCCGACCGCTCGGCTGGTGCAGCGGCTTCGGGCAGCGTCCGCCGGCCTCTCCGGGACTGCCTGTCGTGTCGCTCGTCGGTGGTTGGGCGAGGGGCGCATCGTGTGGACCGAGGACGGCCTGGATCTCGTTGCCGGCAGGGGGCTTGCTGAGCTGCACCTTCCCGCCCAGGTCCGTCGGCTGCTGCGACCGCTGTCGCCGACAGCCACCGACGTGGTGCACCTGGTCGCCCTGGCCGGTGACGAGGTGGCGAGCGAGGAGATCTCGGCCGTGATCGAGCGGCTGCATGGCTTCCCCGTCCCGGCCTCGGAGCTCGAGCGTCTCGTCGATCTCGGCCTGCTCGTGCGTGGCGTTCATGGCTACCGCCTGAAGGAGCGGCGGGCTTGCGACGACCTCGTCGGGTGGTTGCGACCAGGGGCGCGGCAGCGGATCCACCAGGTCATCGCCGAGCTGGTGACGTTGTCACCGCCGCGACGGGTCCGCCACCTGATCGGCGCCGGCCGTCACCGGCTGGCGTGCGAAGTGGGGTGTGCCGAGATCGCCCAGGCCCAGGCGCGTGGTGACGACGACGCCGTGCAGGAGCTGGTCGAGGCGATGCTCGAGCTTCCGGCGTCGCTGCAGCCGCGGTCCCTGCTGCGTGACACGCAGTCGCTGCAGCGCTCCGAGCGTTCGGCACGGTGAGGCTGGGCCCTCATGTCGACTAGTCGCGCTCGACCTCGCTGGACAGCTTGAGGACCGTCGTACCGTCCTCCTGCTCGATGACGTAGGCAGGGTTGTCCTTGCTGCCGTTGCGGGTGATCTCGCTCCCGTCGACGGTGCGAGTCACCTTGTCGTGGTGAACCTCGGTCACCGTGCCCTTCGCGCGGCCCGAACCCCACTTCCACCAGACCTCGGTGCCTTCGCGGATCATGACTTGGTGGCCTGCTCGGCAGCGTCGGCCTCGGCCGCGGCCGCGAGCCGGGTGAGGGTCTGCTCGATGCCGCGCCGGTTGCGCTCGGGAAAGCCAGTCAGCTGCAGGAGCGTGGTCCACACCGGGCCGTAGCGGGTGTAGTCGAAGGTCTCGGTGACGAGGGTGCCGCCGTCGGCAGTCGGCTCGAGCTCGTAGCGCCAACGATGTCCTCCGAAGTGGCGCCAGGCGATCCGCCGGTCCTCCTCGAGCTCCACGACCGTGTTGGTGATCTTGTACGGCGCACCGAACATCTTCATGTTCACGCCGAACGTGTCACCCTTCGCGGCCAGGCGGTCCGGACCCTCGATGATCGAACCGACCGAGCCGGAGCCGTCGATTCGGGAGTGCTGCCTCGGGTCGGTGAGGATCGCGAACACCACGCTCGGTGCTGCGTTGACCGTCGTACTCGCGGAGACCATCTTCTTCGTCATGCTGCGACTCTAGCCAGGGCCTCCTGACCTCCCGACACCGCACAAGGCGCGGCTCAACGCGGCAGGACCCCCGGCTCAACGCGGCAGAACCCCCGGCTCAACGGGGTGGGTCGGGGATGTCGACGCCCGGCGGGGGCGTGCCGTGGCGGGCGGTGTACTCCTCGGCGTAGGCGCGAACGGCGGTCGGCAGCGTCATGAACACCCGGTCCTCCCCGATCCGGTCCATGAAGCCGGCCGCCTCGAGCTCCTCGCGCAGCTCCTGCTTCAGCCGCGCGATGGCAAACACGATCCCGCGGTCGGTCAGCGTCCGGCGGACCTCCTCCAACGCGTCGATCCCGGTGAGGTCGACCTCGACGTTGGCCTCGGCGTTGAGGAGGAACCACTCGACCGGGGTCTCCGCGTCGTCCACGGCAGCCATGGACCGGCGTACGAAGTCGTCTGCGTTTGCGAAGAACAGGGGGGAGTCGTAGCGGTACACCACCAGTCCGGGCACCTGCCGGGCATCGGCGAAGTCGTCGACGTCGTGCATCCCGGCCACACCGGGCACGTACCCGAGGATGCCGTCGTGCGGCCGGGCCACCCGCCGCAGCAGCTCGAGGATCGACAGGCTGATCGCGACCGCTATGCCCTCGAGGACGCCCAGCCCCACGACGGCGGCCGTCGTCGCCAGAGCCAGGATCAGCTCGCTGCGACGGAAGCCCGCGAGCCGGCGCAGCTCAGCGATGTCGACGAGACGGGTGGCGGCGTAGACGACGACGCCGGCGAGCGCCGCCAGCGGGAAGGCCTCGAGCAGCCCGGACAGGAACAGCACCGCAAGCACGACGGTCGCCAGCGTGACCAACGAGAACAGCTGGGTGCGGCTGCCCAAGGAGTCACCGATGGCGGTGCGACTGCCGCTGCTGCTGACCGGGAAGCCCTGGAGGAGGCCGGCCGCGATGTTCGCCGAGCCCAGCGCCAGGAACTCCTGGTTGGCGTCGATGCGTTCCCGGCGGCGGAAGGCGAAGGCGCGGGCGTCGACGACGTTGTCGGAGTAGGCGACGACCGCGACGCCGAGAGCGGGTATCAACAGCTCGAGAACCGTCGCGGGGTCCACGTCCGGGAGCCGGGGCGCAGGCAGCTTCGAGGGCACCGTCCCGATCACTTCCAGGCCGTGGCGGGTCAGGTCGAGCACCGCGACCACGGCAGCGGCGAGCAGCATCGCCAGCAGCGGGTTCGGCCACCGAGGCAGGAAGTGGTGCGCTACGAGGAGGAGCACCACCACCGTGCTCGACAGCACGAGGGTCGGTCCCTGGATCTGGTCGAGGTGGGTGACGGCGTACCACGCCTCGGCGATCGGGGACTCGCCCTCGACCGGGATCCCAGTCAGCTTGTCGAGCTGGCTGACCACCATCAGGACTGCGATCCCGGCCATGTAGCCGACCAGTACCGGTCTGGACAGCAGGTCCGCGACGAAGCCGGCCCGCCCGACCCATCCGAGCAGGCAGATCCCGGCCACGGTGAGCGCCAGCGCGGCCGCGATCGATGCGTACCGCTCCGGGTCACCTGCCGCCATGCTGCCGATGGCGGCGACGGTCATCAGGGCGGTGGTCGACTCGGGTCCGACCGAGAGCTGTCGGGACGATCCGAGGATGGCGTAGACGGCGAGCGGGCCGATGCTCGCCCACAGGCCGACGACCGCGGGCAGCCCGGCGATCGCGGCGTACGCCATCACCTGTGGCACGAGGTACGCCGCCACCGTGACCCCGGCGAGCAGGTCGCCGCGCAGCCAGGAGCGCTCGTAGTGGCGCAGGGTGACCAGCCCCGGCACGACACTGCCGAGTCGGTGCCTCAGGGAGTCGCCGTCAGCGCTCGACATGAGGCGAAGTTACTGCCTCCGGTTCTGTTGCGTCGGACAACGCCTGCCTTCGCGAGCGTTCGGCAGTGATCACCAGCGCGACGGAGAGGACGACGACCCCGCCACCGATCACGACCGGAGCGGTGACCGGCTCGGCCAGCACCAGCCAGCCGAGAAACACCGCCACCACCGGGTTGATGTAGGCGTACGTCGCGACCAGCGAGATCGGCGCGTTCGCCAGCAGCCAGACATAGGAGGTGAACGCAACCATGGAACCGAACACGATCAGGTAGCCCAGTGCCAACCAGGTCCGTGCCGTGTAGTCGCCGGTGAAGCGCTCGCCGATCGCGAAACCGGTGAGGATCATGATCGCTCCGCCGCAGAGCATCTCGTAGACAGCGGTGACGAAGACGTCCCGAGGCAGCCAGAGTCGGGGCTGGACGAACGACCCCAGCGACCAGCACAGGGAGGCGAACACGATGATGCCGGCCGCGGTGAGAGTGAGCTGTCGCTGGCCGCTCGCCTGCCCGGCGAGGACCAGGTAGGCCAGTCCGCCGAAGCCGAGCAGGACCCCGACCAGGCTGAGACGTCCGGGAGTGTCACGGCTGGCCACGCGGAACACCACGACCCACAGCGGGATCGCGGCGATGAGCAGGGCGGTGACACCGGACGGGGCGCCGAGGCTCTCGCCCACCGACACCAGCCCGTTGCCGAGCATCGGCAGCATCAGGCCCAGGAGGGCCGCACCGGCCAGCTCCCGGCGTGAGACCGCCAGTCGTCGCCACCCGCCACGGATCGCGAGGACGGCCCCCAGGAGGAGGCCGGCGGTGAGGAAACGCAGTCCCATAGACGTGAGCGGTGGAGCCTCCTCGACGACGATCCGGATCCCCAGGTACGTGGAGCCCCACACCACGTAGACCACGCCGAGTGCCGCTGCGACGAGCGCGAAGCGCGGTGGAACCTTCACGGGAGCCGGGGGAAGCATCGTCTGTGTCATGACCGTCCTTGCTGTTTGCGGCTTACAGGATAGGTCGGTCTGACCGCTCGAGTCGCGCGGATTTCGGACAGGGAACGCGGATTATCTGCCAGGTGTGAGGGCCCGGGGAGTGCGTGTGAGAGGGTCGCTCCCGATTAGGCCGGTCGTCGAAAAATCGGTACGTTATGAGCACGTGCACCGGTGTGTCACCGGTCACAGGACTCAGGATCGGCCCGCACGACCGCGACGCAACACCCCCGCGCGTGTGTCGCGCACAGGGTCGTGAACTCCCAGCCGGCGGCGGAGACCCCGCACGCCGACAACACATTGGAGTGCAGGTGAAAGAGAGCAAGACGGACTTCGGTCCCGACCTCGGTGAGGTCTTCGGCCCGTCGCACGCCGACGGTGGCCCTGAACTGGTGCAGCTGCTCACGCCGGAAGGCGAGCGGATCGAGCACCCGGACTTCTCCTTCGATCTCGACGACGAGGCGATCAAGGGCTTCTACCGCGACATGGTGCTGACCCGCCGCATCGACACCGAGGCGACGGCGTTGCAGCGTCACGGCGAGCTCGGCATCTGGGCACAGCTGCTGGGTCAGGAGGCCGCGCAGATCGGCTCCGGCCGTGCGCTGCGTCCGCAGGACTTCGTGTTCCCGACCTACCGCGAGCACGGCGTAGCCTTCTGCCGCGACGTCGACCCGCTTCGTCTGCTCGGCCTGTTCCGCGGTGTCGACCAGGGCGGCTGGGACCCGAACGCCAACAACTTCGGTCTGTACACGATCGTCATCGGAGCGCAGACCCTGCACGGCGTCGGCTACGCGATGGGCATGCAGCGCGACGGCGTCGTCGGCACCGGAGACGCCGAGCGTGACGCCGCCGTGGTGACCTACTTCGGTGACGGCGCCAGCAGCCAGGGCGACGTCAACGAGTCGTTCATCTTCGCTGCCTCCTACAACGCCCCGGTCGTCTTCTTCTGCCAGAACAACCAGTGGGCCATCTCCGAGCCGATCGAGCGGCAGTCGCGGATCCCGCTCTACCAGCGCGCCCTCGGCTTCGGCTTCCCCGGCGTCCGGGTCGACGGCAACGACGTGCTCGCCTGCTACGCGGTTACCCAGGCCGCACTGCAGCGCGCCCGGGAGGGTCAGGGCCCGACGCTGGTCGAGGCCTACACCTACCGGATGGGCGCGCACACGACGACCGACGACCCGACCCGCTACCGGCTCTCCGACGACGTCGAGCACTGGAAGCTCAAGGACCCGATCGCTCGCGTGAAGTCCTACCTCACCCGCAACGGCCTGGTGGACCAGGCGTTCTTCGACGAGCTCGAGGAGGAGTGCGAGAAGCTCGGCGAGCACCTGCGCGAGGGCTGCAAGGCGCTGCCGGAGCCGAACGTGCTCGACATCTTCGAGCACGTCTACGAGGAGCAGACCGAGGAGCTGGCCACCCAGAAGGAAGGCTACGCGGCCTACCTTGCTTCGTTCGAGGGAGCGCACTGATGTCGAAGATCACGCTGGCCAAGGGCCTGAACGCCGGTCTCCGCAAGTCCATGGAGGAGGACCCGAAGGTCCTCATCATGGGCGAGGACGTCGGCAAGCTCGGTGGTGTCTTCCGGATCACCGACGGACTGCAGAAGGACTTCGGTGAGGACCGGGTCATCGACTCGCCGCTCGCCGAGTCCGGCATCCTCGGTACGGCGGTCGGCCTCGCGATGCGCGGCTACCGCCCCGTCTGTGAGATCCAGTTCGACGGCTTCGTCTACCCGGCCTACGACCAGATCGTCAGCCAGGTCGCCAAGATCCACTTCCGCAGCCAGGGCAAGATCAAGATGCCGATCGTCATCCGGATCCCGTTCGGTGGCGGCATCGGCGCGGTCGAGCACCACAGCGAGAGCCCCGAGGCGCAGTTCGCGCACACCCCGGGCCTCAAGGTGGTCGCCTGCTCCAACCCGGTCGACGGCTACTGGATGATCCAGCAGGCCATCAAGTGCGACGACCCGGTCGTCTTCCTCGAGCCCAAGCGGCAGTACCACGCGGACAAGGCCGAGCTGGACGAGTCCGCGACCCCGGAGCCGCTGTTCAGCTCCCGTGTCGTGCGCGAGGGCACCGACCTCACGCTGCTCTCCTACGGTCCGATGGTGAAGACCTGCCTGCAGAGCGCCGAGGCGGCCGCCGGAGAGGGCAAGAGCATCGAGGTCATCGACCTTCGCACGCTCTCCCCGCTGGACATGGGGCCGGTGCTGGCGTCGGTGCGCAAGACCGGCCGCGCCGTGGTCGCCCACGAGGCGCACGTCAACCTGGGCATGGGCTCGGAGATCGCGGCCCGGGTGACCGAGGAGTGCTTCTACTCGCTGGAGGCTCCGGTCATGCGCGTCGGTGGGTTCGACACGCCGTACCCGCCGAGCCGCATCGAAGAGGAGTACCTGCCCGACCTCGACCGAGTGCTCGACGCCGTCGACCGCTCGCTCGCATTCTGATCCGGGAGATCCAGTAGACATGTCTGTCAACGAGTACAAGCTCCCCGACGTGGGCGAGGGCCTGACCGAGGCCGAGATCGTCGCCTGGAAGGTCAAGGTCGGCGACGTCATCAAGGTCAACGACATCGTGGTCGAGATCGAGACCGCGAAGTCGCTGGTCGAGCTGCCGTCGCCGTACGCCGGCACCATCACCGCGCTTCTCGTCCCCGAGGGCGAGACCGTGGCGGTGGGCACCCCGATCATCGCGATCGGTGACCCGAACGCCGCCGCAGCCGCGCCGACCGATTCCGGGACCGCCCAGGCGGCCCCGGAGACCGAGGCTCCCAAGGAGACCGAGGAAGAGCCGATGAAGACGCTCGTGGGCTACGGCCCGCGTGCGGCCGAGTCCAAGCGCCGCCCCCGCAAGGGTGCGGCGACGCCGGCTTCGGAGTCGGGCGGTTCCGCGCAGGCGCAGCTGCAGGGTGCGTTCGCGCCCGGCGGTGTCGAGCCGACGGAGGTCACGGAGGGTGACGAGCCCGCGGTCCCGGCCACCTCGCAGGCGCACGCCGGCGGAGGCGCGTCGGTCACCGTCCTGGCCAAGCCGCCGGTCCGCAAGCTCGCAAAGGACCTCGGGGTAGACCTGCGCTCGGTCACGCCCACCGGACCCAACGGCACCATCACCCGGTCCGACGTCGAGGGCGTTGCCGGAGCGGGGGCGTCGACCCAGGCCGCCGAGGCCGCACCGGTCGAGGCTGCTCCCGCGGCAGTCCAGCGCACCGGCGAGCGCGAGGTCCGCGAGCCGATCAAGGGCGTCCGCAAGATGATGGCCCAGGCGATGGTCGACTCCGCGTTCACCTCGCCGCACGTCACCGAGTGGATCACCGTCGACGTCACCAAGACGATGAAGTACGTCGAGAAGCTCAAGGCGAACCGCGCCTTCGCGGACGTGAAGGTCTCGCCGCTGCTGGTCCTGGCGCGGGCGGTCTGCCTGGCGATGCGTCGTACCCCCGAGATCAATGCCTCGTGGGACGAGCAGGCTCAGGAGATCGTGTTCAAGAACTACGTGAACCTCGGCATCGCGGCGGCGACCCCACGCGGCCTGGTTGTCCCGAACGTCAAGGACGCCGACCAGATGTCCATGCACGATCTCGGTGCGGCGATCAACGTACTCACCAAGACCGCTCGCGAGGGCAAGACCCAGCCGGGCGAGATGAGCGGCGGGTCCTTCACGATCACCAACGTGGGCGTGTTCGGCGTCGACGCCGGCACCCCGATCATCAACCCGGGCGAGTCCGCGATCCTGTGCTTCGGCGCGGTCCGGAAGCAGCCATGGGTGCACAAGGGCAAGATCAAGGCGCGCGACATCACCACACTGGCGCTGTCGTTCGACCACCGGCTCATCGACGGCGAGAAGGGCTCCCGCTTCCTCGCCGACGTGGCGGAGATCCTCGAGGACCCCTCGAGCGCAATCCTCTACTGAGCCACTAGCGACGAAAGGCCCGGCCACCCCGACTCAGGGGCGGCCGGGCCTTGTCGTCTGCCAGCGCGTCCGCGGTCCCCCCGTCCGGGGTCGAATTGTCCGATTGTCGGTACGCCGATGTCGGCGCTCTGGCTGTTGTATCTATCATCGATCGTGACATGGAGACCTCTGCACGCCCCTCGGCGTCCGCCGCCCGACGGGCCTACGACTTCGCCAAGTGGGCGATCCTGAACGCCGTCTACACCGGCGGGCAGGTGATCACCGAGGGTGGCATCGCCGCCGAGCTCGGCATCAGCCGTACACCCGTTCGCGAGGCGCTGCTCCGGCTCGAGGTCGAGGGGCTGGTCAGGCTGCACCCGAAGAAGGGTGCTGTGGTGAGCTCGTTCAGCGTCGAGCAGGCTGAGGATGTTCTCGAGGCCCGGGTGCTGGTGGAGAACTACACCGCCTCCCGGTCCTTCGCGAACCGGGACCAGTTCCTGCCCGACCTGCTCGCCATCCACGACGAGATGAAGCGGCGCCGCCGCGAGCAGGACACCGCAGGCTTCACCGAGAGCGACCGGCAGTTCCACGAGCTGATCGTGGACTCTGCCGGCAACTCCGTGCTCTCCTCTGTCTATCGGACCCTCCGGGAGAGGCAGACCCTCTTCACCTCGGCCATGGTGCGCGGGCGGGCGGACCGCATGGACGCCGCGATTGCCGAGCACGACCGAATCATCGAGAAGCTGCAGAGTGACGACGAGGAGGCCTTCCTCGCCACCGTGAACCAGCATCTGCAGTGGTCCATCGAGATGGCGCGGGACTCTCGGTGACCGACGCGCCTCCGGCGCCTCGAGTGCTTGGTGGTCGTCGCGCCACCGTTGTCTGGCTCACTGCGGTCGCCGTCTACTTCCTTGCCGTCTTCCACCGCTCCTCCCTCGGCGTGGCGGGCATAACCGCGGCCGAGCGCTTCGACATCTCCGCGTCCCAGCTGTCCACCTTCACGATGCTCCAGCTGCTCGTCTACGCCTCGATGCAGATCCCCGTCGGGGTGATGATCGACCGTTTCGGACCGCAGCGGCTGCTGCTCACGGGTGTGGTGCTGATGACGGCTGCCCAGCTCGGCTTCGCGCTGACCGGCAGCTACGGAGGGGCGCTGGCCGCCAGGGTGTTCGTGGGTGTCGGGGACGCGATGGTGTTCATCAGCGTGCTCAGGCTGATCTCGTCCTGGTTCAGGCCGATGCGCAACCCCGTGCTCACCCAGTTCACCGCCCTTCTCGGTCAGTGCGGCGCCCTGGTGGCCGCGGCCCCGCTGGCCGCCTCTCTGGCCAGGTTCGGCTGGACGTCGACCTTCGTCGGCAGTGCGGCCGTCGGCCTGGTGCTCGGGCTCCTGGTCCTGATTTTGGTACGCGACGTGCCCCCCGGCTCACCCCCGAGCCGCAGCGCCAAGGACCTCCCGACGGTCAGGCGCGACCTGCGTGCGGCCTGGCGTGACCCGGGAGTTCGCCTGGGCTTTTGGTCGCACTTCACCACCCAGTTCGCCACCAACGTCGTGGGCCTGCTCTGGGGCTTTCCGTTCTTCGTGAACGGTCAGAACACCGGCACGGGTACGGCGGCACTGCTGCTGTCGCTGCTGGTCGTGACCAGCATGGTCGGTGGGCCGGTGATCGGTGCCTTCATCGCCCGGGACCCCTGGCAGCGCTCGACCGTCGTGCTCTCGATCGTGCTCGGCATGATGATCACCTGGGCTGCGGTGCTGGCCTGGCCGGGGGACGCGCCGGTGTGGCTGCTGGTGGTGATGGTGGTCGCCACGGGGCTCGGTGGACCAGGCTCGATGATCGGGTTCGACCTCGCGCGCACGTTCAGCCCGGCGACCCGGCTGGGGTCAGCGAACGGGATCGTGAACGTCGGTGGCTTCAGCGCGTCGCTGCTGACAGTTCTGGTCATCGGCTTGCTGCTGGACGCCCTCACGCCGGGACCGTCGACCGACTATGGCCCCGCGGCCTACACCGGCGCGATGTCGGTGCAGTACGTCGTGTGGGTGCTCGGCGGAGCGCAGGTGCTGCGCTATCGCCGCAAGGCCCGGGCCCATCTTGCCGAGAACCAGCCCGAGGCCTATGCGGTTATGACCAGGCGGCCTCGCTGAGCGTCCCCCCCGGGTCACACCAGCTGCACCTGCGTCCTCGTCCCGCGGAGTCGCCCGCGAAACACCTCACTTCCCCCCGAGGCGGTCTCAACTTAAGTGAAGGCGCAACAATCTGCAAGTATTTCGGAAGTAAATGTCCGGAATATGTACTGCGCGTCCGCTGTTCCGCGGGAAGATCACGCGTGGGCAAGGCCTCCGATGGACTGATATCTCGCCGTCCGCTCCGCCACCAGGGTCGACCTGTCGCGCTGCCACAGCTCGGCGAGCTCGTAGCGCAGCACCGCACCCAGCCGGTGGCAGAACTCCTCCGGCTCATCCGCGGCGTCCGGCTTCTCGACCACGATCCGGTCCACGATCCCGGCGGCACGTAGGGCTAGGGAACGCACCCCTTGAGCGCGGGCCATCTCCGGCGCGTGGTCGCGGTCGCGGTGCACGATCGCGCTTGCCCCCTCCGGCGGGAGCGGAGAGAGCCAAGCGTGCTGCGCCGCGACCACCCGGTCCGCCGGGAGCAGGGCCAAGGCGCCGCCGCCGGTGCCCTCGCCCAGCAGCAGCGTCAGCGTCGGGGCATCCAGGGTGACCAGGTCTGCCAGGCAGCGGGCGATCTCGCCGGCAAGGCCGCCTTCCTCGGCCTCGGCGGACAGCGCCGCGCCGTGCGTGTCGATGACCGTCATCAGCGGCAGGCCCAGCTCGGCGGCCAGGCGCATCCCGCGGCGGGCCTCACGAAGCGCCCCCGGGCCGAGCGGGTGGTCCTCGGTCTGGCCACGTCGGTCCTCGCCGAGGAACACGCACGGCGAGCCGCCGAACCTCGCAAGGGCGATCAGCAGGCCGGGGTCGGACTCGCCCTGCCCGGTGCCGTTGAGCGGGATCACATCGGTCGCGGCGTACCTCAGCAGTCGACGCACCCCGGGGCGATCGGGCCGGCGGGAGATGGTGATCGACTCCCAGGTGTCGACGTCCGGCACCTCCTCGTCCCTTGGGTTGGGGATCTCGGCGATCGCGTGCTGCGGAGCCAGCAGGACGGTGAGGGCTCGGTCGAGGATGTCCGCGATCTCCGACGGAGGTACGACGGCGTCGACCAGACCGTGCGCGTAGAGGTTCTCCGAGGTCTGCACCCCCTCGGGGAAGGGGCGGTCGTACAACGCCTCGTAGACCCGTGGCCCGAGGAAGCCGACGAGGGCACCGGGTTCGGCGACGGTCACGTGCCCCAGGGAGCCCCACGAGGCCATCACCCCGCCGGTGGTCGGGTTGCGAAGGTAGACCAGGTACGGCAGACCTGCCGTCTTGTGGGCGGCGATGGCCGCGGAGATCTTGACCATCTGCACGAAGGCCACGGTGCCCTCCTGCATCCGGGTGCCGCCGGAGACGGGCGCGGCCAGAAGCGGCAGGCCCTCTGACGTGGCCCGCTCGATCGCATCCACCAGCCGGGTCGCAGAAGCGACCCCGATCGAGCCGGCCAGGAACCGGAACTCGCAGGCGACGACGGCCACCCGGCGTCCGCGCATCCGGCCCTCGCCGGTGATCACGGACTCGTCGAGCCCGGTCTTCTCCTCCGCGGCACGCAGCTCGGCGGCGTAGTGCTCGGCGACCGGCCCGCGGACCGGCGGCTTGTCCCAGGAGACCCACGATCCCTCGTCGAGGACGAGGTCGATCAGCTCGGTCGCCGACAGTCGTTCGGTCACGGTCGCACTCCTTGTAATGGCCTGGTCTGCATCCAACGACAACTGTGCCCCAGTCGCAGTGGCTCGCGACCGGGGCACAGTGACAAAGGAGAAGTCGCTGCTATGGCAGGTTCTTCCACTTGTTCATGCAGGTCTTCAGGTCGAGCTTGACCTGCTCACCGCGGTCGACCACGACCGCCTCCTGCTGCAGCACCTTGCCGTCCTTCTCGCAGGTCAGGGTCCAGTTCTCGAGCAGACCGGGTACCTCCGTGGAGCTGACGAGGGCGGAGTCGAACAGTGTGGCCTTCAGCGTGTACGTCGGCGAGACGGCGGCGAAGTTGACCACCCGCAGCACGTAGGTGCCCGGCGCCGGGGCGGCTACCTCGGCCCGCTCCTTCTCGCCCGGCATGTTGCCGGAGCTGGCGACCTGGGTGAGGCTGCCGTCGGCGTTCTTGCGGTAGACCTCGAGGTCGTAGTCGTCCGGCGTCGGCCAGTCCAGGTCGACCTGCAGGACGTCCATGCCGCTCTCGGTCACCACGAACTCGTGGTCGACGTGCTGACCGACCGTGGTCGGACCACCCTCGTAGGTCTGTGAGCGGACCGGCTCGTCCTCGGTGATCTCCACCAGCTTGGACCGCACCACCGGACGGGTCGACGGGTTCACGTGCCAGGTGTAGCGGCCGTCCGGGCCCACCGTCATCGTCGAGTCGAGCTTGTCGGTGAACGAGCCCTTCCAGGTCGGGGTCGCGAACGACTTGCGCAGGTGCAGCGTCGCGCCCTTGGGTGCCTTGCCGGTGATCACCGCGTGGGTGGTGGTGTCGATGGCGTTCTCGAGCGCGACCAGGTAGGCCTCACGGTTGCCCTTGCCGGCATACTCCCCGGCGCCGAGGTACTCGTCGACGACCTGCGGGAACGGCGGGTGGAACTCGTCGGGGCCGATCTCGAAGGTGTAGCCGTAGCCTCCGGTCGCGTTGTAGGACCAGTCCTCGGTGGTGCCGGTGGTGTCGTAGAGCTCCCAGCCGTGGATGTTGCGGTAGCCGTTGTTGGCCGCCATCTCGGCGCCGACAGCCTTCAGGCCCTCCTCGTCCGGGGCGTTGCCCACGGGCAGGCCGTCGTGGCCGATGGTGTCCGGGTGCACGCCGTTCGGGCGCAGGATCAGGTTGGAGAAGGTGTGGTTGGAGATCAGCGTGGTCACCTGACGGCTGCTGACCAGCTCGCGAACGTTCTGGATCTCCGGCTCGGAGAACGGCGCCGGGCCGCGGTACGTCGGGTCGGCGAACGTCGGCGAGGCGCCCGGTCCACCCCAGAGCCCGCCGTAGTTGCGGTTCAGGTCGACGCCCACACCGAACCCACCGGGGCTGGTGGCGCCCGCGCGGCAGGTGCCGTCCGGGGTGTCCTGGCCGTCGACGAGACGGCAGTTCTTGCGCTTGTAGGCGTTGCCTGGCGTGCCCAGGATGCTCACCGTGCCGCCACCGTCGACCTCACGCAGGTCGACGAGTGCGCCGTCGGTGCGGGAGAGCTCGAAGCCGTCGACGTTGACGACGGGTACGACGATGACGCGCGACTGGTCCAGCAGGTTGGTGATCCGGGTGTCGGTGCCGTAGTTCTTGACCAGGTCGTAGGCGAACTCCATCGCCAGCTCACCGGAGGGCCACTCTCGCGCGTGGTGCAACCCGAAGAGGGCGAACACGGGCCGACCGTCCTCGGCGGCGTGGACATCGCGGCCGATCTCGATGCCGTAGACCGTCCGGCCGTCCAGGGACTTGTGCGGCAGGGTGAGGCGCTTGGCGATGTTCGGACGGATCGCCGCAAGCTCGCGCAGGTCGTCGTTGTAGTCGGCCAACGTCCGGTAGGTGTCGCGGCCCGAGGGCAGCGGCGACTCGAGCGTGGCAGCGGCGTAGGCGGCGTTGGCGCGGTTGTTCTCGGCCTCACGGCGGTTGAGGTCGGAGATCCGCACGTCGTACGACAGGCCGGCGTCGCGGAGGGCGCTGAGGTCGGCGCCGTTGTGCAGGACCACCTCGATGTAGTCATGCCCGGCGTGCTCGGTGAGGTCAAGTCCGAGGGACTGGAGCAGACGCTTGTCCTCGCGGGTGGGGGTGTCCACGGTGACGAGCTGGGGCGCGAAGGCGGTGTCCTCCGCCTGCGCCGACCCCGAGACGACGGTGGGCGCGAGCCCGAGAAGGGCGACGCTGGTCGCGGCTGCGGCCAGCTTTGTGCGGGTACGACGTGACCGGTGGGTCATGGACGCTCCAGGGGGTGACGATGTGACGGGACTGAAGCATTTAACGAGGCGCACGTCACAAAGTCACGAAGGCTTTACCTTCCCGGTGTGTCGTCGGGCTCCTCGAGCCAGGCCCTGACCGACTCGTTGTGCTCGCCGAGCCGCGGCGGCGGGAGGTGCTGCTCGCGTGCACCGGCGTACGCGTTGTCGTCGAAGCGCAGTGGTGGTCCCGGAAGTGAGACACGACCCACCGTCGGGTGCTCCACGTCGACCAGCAGGCCCTGGGAGAGCGTCTGGTCCCAGGTGTAGACGTCGTCCAGGGTGCGCACCTTCCCGGCCGGGATCCCCGCCTCGGCGAGCCGGGCCAGCCAGGACTCGGCACCGTCGGTGGCCAGCGCCTTCTCCATCGCGGCGATCAGGTCGTCGCGCGCCGCCACCCGGTCGCGGTTCTGGGCGAAGGCGGGGCTGTCGATGCCGAGCAGCTCGGCCAGCACCTTCCACTGCCCCTCGCTGCCGCAGGCGATCTGGATCGGCGCGTCGGCGGTGTGGAACAGGCCGTACGGCGCGATCGCCGGGTGGTGGTTGCCCATCGCCCTGGGCACCTCCCCGGCGACGGTCCACCGGGTGCCCTGGAACGCGTGCACGCCCACGACCGAGGCGAGCAGGCTGGTGCGGACCACGCGGCCGCGGCCGGTGGCGTGGCGCTCGTGCAGCGCAGCGAGGACGCCGTAGGCGCCGTACATCCCGGCCAGCAGGTCACCGATCGGAACACCCACCTTGGTGGGCTCGTCGGGGGAGGGGCCGGTGATCGACATCAGCCCCGCCTCGCCCTGCGCGATCTGGTCGTAGCCGGCTCGACCGCCCTCGGGTCCGTCGTG
>JBFIWG010000008.1:0-21922 GCA_041606495.1 Nocardioidaceae bacterium | reverse complement strand
TCCAGACGGCGTGGATCCATAGCATTGATCATTCAGGATCGGTGAACATTATGTCCACTAAAGCCACGTGGACGTGAACGGTTCTTCGCCTGTCTACTAGCGGCCATGAGCACCTTCCACGCCCAACCACGTGCCGGCGCCCTGATGGCGGTCGCCGCCATGAGCTGCGTCCAGCTCGGCCTGGCGCTCTCCGTCGACCTGTTCGAGCAGCTCGGTCCGCAGGGTGCCGCGTGGCTGCGACTGACCTGGGCCGCACTGCTGGTCCTGCTGATCGCGCCGCCTCGGATCAGGCGGTTTCGACGGTCGGCGCTTTTCGCTGCAGTCGTTCTGGGTGTCGTCATGGCCGGCATGACCATGCTGTTCATGGCCGCCATCGCCAGGCTCCCACTGGGTACGGCGAGTGCGCTCGAGTTCCTTGGCCCGCTCGGCGTCGCAGTCACGCGGAGCGGTGGAGGACGGAACCTCCTCTGGCCGGCACTGGCCGCACCAGGAGTCCTGGTCCTGACCCAGCCCTGGTCAGGAGCTGTCGACCTCGTCGGTGTGGCCTTCGCTCTCGGAGCCGCGGTCTGCTGGGCGGCGTACATCATGCTGTCCCAGTTGGTCGGCGACGGCGCCTCAGGACTTCAGGGCCTGGCAGTCTCGTTCCCGGTCGCGGCAGTGGTCGCCACGCTGTTCTCCGGGTCGGGTGTCGTTGCCCAGCTGACCCCGGAGACCCTTCTCCTGGGTCTGGGTCTGGCCCTGCTGCTCCCCGTGCTGCCGTTCAGCCGGGAGATGTTCGCACTGCGCCGCATGACCACGGCTGCGTTCGGGACCCTGATGAGCCTCGAGCCTGCGATCGCGCTGTTGGCGGGCTGGACGCTCCTGCACGAGGAGCCCGGAACGTGGTCCTTCCTGGGCGTCGCCCTCGTCGTGGCCGCCGGCGTCGGGGCTCAGCGCACAGGTGCGCGGCGACAGCACGCGCGCCCGGCGTCCTGCCGGAAGTCCGGTCCGACGCCGCCGGGGTCTTCACTCGAGTTGCGATGAACCGCGCAAATCCGACATCACTCCGTTACGCTCGGCCAGGGTGACGACGGGCGGAGCCAGCGCACCCGGGACCCGGACGGGGGATGGCCGTGAGACGTTCTGCGAGACCTCTGCAACGAGGCGGCTCGGTGCTGAGCGGGATCCTGCGCGACATCGCCGACGGGCGCCACAGCGAACGCCTGCTGGACACGCACGCCGGCATCGTCGAGCGGATCGTGCAGGGCGAGGACCACACACAGGTGCTGATCGACCTGGCCGGCGTCACGCGGGACGAGACTGCGGCAGCCCAGTGTGTGGTCGAAGCGTGTCGCCACGACCGTGGTCTGCCACCCCTCGTGCTCTCCCCCGAGGGCGTCATCGACGATGCCCCCGAGCCGGCTCCGGGGCACGCGGTGTCGCGCACAACGCTGACCTCCCGAGACGGCGAGGAGGTCGGCTCGCTCGTGCTGCATCTCGCAGCCGGGAACTCGCTCGCCGATGATCTCGTCGACCGTACGGCCCGCCTGGCCACGATGGCCCTGGTCCGGGCCAACGAGCATCGCCGGATGAGCCAGTCGGTGGCGCTGCTCGAGGCCACCCTCGAGTCGACCGAGGACGGCATCCTCGTCGTGGACTCCGACGGCAGGACCGCCGGACACAATCAGAAGTTCGCAGAGATGTGGCGGATCGACCCCGAGCTGCTGGACTCCCGCGACGACGCCCGGATGATTGGCTACGTGCTCGGACAGCTGGTGGACCCGGACGGGTTCGTCAGCCAGGTGATGGAGCTCTACGACAGTCCCACGGAGACCAGCTTCGACGAGCTGCACTTCCTTGACGGCCGCGTCTTCGAACGCTACTCCCAACCCCAGCTGGTCCGCGGCCAGTCCGTCGGCCGGGTGTGGAGCTTCCGCGACGTCACCGACAAGCGACGGCTGCAGAGCGAGCTCGAGCTGCTGGGCTCGGTCGCGACCGCCTCGAACGCTGCACGCAGCGTCGAGGACGCGCTCCGGGAGACCCTGGCGGCGTGCTGCGAGTACGGCGGCTGGGCCCTCGGGCACGCGCTCATCGCCTCGGACGTCTCCGGGGAGTCGCTGGGCCGATCGGTGTGGCACGAGCAGACGCCTGGGCAGTTCACCGACTTCCGGGAGCTGACCGAGCAGCACTCCCCCTCCGACCTCAAGCTGTTGGCGGAGGTGCTCGAATCAGGTCGCCCGGTCAGCATGTCCTTTCCCGAGGTGCGGCCGACCAGCGCCCGCGCCGAGGCCGCGATCGAGCAGGGCGCGAAGACTATGTTCGGCTTCCCGATCCTCGATCGCCACGAAGTCATTGGCGTGCTGGAGTTCGTGGGCACGGTGGAGCAGCGGCTCGACGAGCGCGAGCTCCTCGCGGCGCAGCAGGTCGGAGCCCAGATCGGAAGGGTGCTCGAGCGGGACCGTGCCGAGCGACGCCTCGCCCGGCACGCCCGCAAGCTGGAGAGGCTGACCCATGAGCTGGAGTCGGTGCTGAACTCCGCCGGCGAGGGGATCTACGGCCTGGATGCCACGGGGACCATCACGTTCGTCAACGAGACCGCCGCCCGGTTGGTCGGGATGCCTCGTGAGGCCATGCTCGGTCGCCAGGTCGACGAGGTCATCCGGATGGAGCGGCAGGCACCCGAAGCCGCTTCACTCGACGGCGAAGCGCCGCGAGCCGTGTGCGGGCGCCACCTGCGCGCGGACGGCACCACCTTCGAGTCGGAGCTGATCGCGGCTCCCCTGCTCGAGGACGGCGTCGCGGTCGGCTCCGTGGTGGTTTTCCGCGACGTCACCGAGCGTCGCGCCGTAGACCGGATGAAGGACGAGTTCATCTCTGTGGTCAGCCACGAACTCCGCACCCCGCTGACCTCCATCCGTGGCGCGCTGGGCCTCCTCGCGGCGGGCGCGGCGGGCGAGATCCCGCCGCAGGCAGCCCGCATGGTGGAGGTGGCCACCACGAGCACCGAACGTCTGATCCGGTTGATCAACGACATCCTCGACGTCGAGCGGATGGCCGTGGGCAAGCTGGCCATCCACCCGGTCCCGACCGAGGCTGGGCAGCTGCTCCGGACGGCCGTCGAGGAGATGGCTGGTCTGGCTCAGTCCTCCGGCGTCGAGATCCATGTCAGCGCTGTCGAGGGGACCGTCCTGGCCGACCCGGACCGGATCGTGCAGACCCTCAGCAACCTGCTCAGCAACGCCATCAAGTTCTCCGACGCCGGAGACCTCGTCGAGCTCCGAGCCACGGCCGCCGACGGCTTCGTCCGCTTCGACATCCGCGACAACGGCCCGGGCATCCCCTCCGACCAGCTCGAGTCCGTCTTCGAGCACTTCCGTCAAGTCGACGGCTCGGACACACGCCAGAAGGGCGGCACCGGTCTGGGCCTGGCCATCTGCCGGGGACTCGTGGACGAGCACGGAGGCCGGATCTGGGCCACGAGCCACGTTGGCGAAGGTACGACGATCTCGTTCGTCCTTCCCAGGATCGAGGGTGAGACGTCGCGGTGAAACGCGTGCTGATCGTCGATGACGAACCCATGACGCTGGAGATCGCCAAGCTCTCCTTGGAGATCGCCGGATGGAGCATCATCACCGCCGACAACGGCAAGGAGGCGCTCGAGCGCGCCCTGGCGGATCAGCCGGACGCGATCCTCATGGACGTGATGATGCCCGGCATGGACGGCCCGACCGCCTGCCGAAAACTGGCCGAGAACCCAGCCACTGCAGGGATCCCCGTCATCTTGTTCACAGCGAAGGTGCAGCAGTCCGACCGCCGCGCCTGGACGGACCTGCCGGTGGCCGGCGTTCTCAGCAAGCCCTTCCAGCCCATGGAGCTCGCCGCCGACGTGAGGTCCATGCTCGGCTGGGCTTAACCGCTCGTGCACGCAGGACCCATCGTGAAGAATGTGCCCGGTGTACCTGACCATCACCTCCACGGCGCCGGATGCGACCGATCTGGGGTACCTGCTGCACAAGCACCCGGACCGCGCGCAGCACTTCGACGTCTCGGCAGGGGTGGCCCACGTCTTCTACCCGGAGGCGACGCCGGAGCGGTGCACGGTTGCGATGCTGCTCGAGGTCGACCCGATCGCGCTGGTGCGCGGTCGCAGACGCGGCGGTGACGCCTTCGCCCTGAGCCAGTACGTCAACGACCGGCCCTATGCCGCGTCCTCGATGGTGGCGGTCGCGCTGGGCAAGGTCTTCCGGAGCGCGATGGCCGGCAAGTGTGACGCGCGACCGGACCTGGTCGACCGACCGCTTCCGCTCGAGGTGCGGGTGCCCGCGATGCCGAGCCTCGGCGGACCGGCCCTGGTCGCCGACCTCTTCGAGCCTTTGGGGTGGACGGTCGACGCGACACCGGTCCCCCTCGACGAGACCATCCCCGCGTGGGGCGAGTCCAGGTACGTCGACGTACGGCTCAGCGGCGAGGTCGTGCTGGCCCAGGCCCTGACGCACCTCTACGTGCTGCTGCCGGTGCTGGACAACGCCAAGCACTACTGGGTCTCGACCGACGAGGTGGACAAGCTGGTCCGCGCCGGCACCGGCTGGCTGGCCGAGCACCCGCACCGGGAGCTGATCACCCGGCGCTACCTCGCCCACCAGCGCGAGCTCGTCGCCTCGGCGGTCTCCCGACTGGCCGAGGTGGACGACCTGCCGCCCGACGCCTTGGACAACGCGGTGTCCGACGAGAACGGCGCGGCCCCCGAGGTGCCTCTGGTCGCGATCCGCAGGCGGGCCGTGCTGCAGGCACTGCGTGCCGAGAACGTGAGCCGGGTCGTCGACCTCGGTTGCGGCGAGGGCGCGCTGCTCCGGGAGCTGATCCAGGACGCCGGGTTCGCCGAGGTCGTCGGCGTCGACGTCTCGCCGCGCGCGCTGCAGCTGGCGGAGCGTCGACTCAACCTCGATCGGATGCCCGACAGCCAGCGGGCCCGGCTCCGGCTGGTCCAGTCCTCGCTGACCTACCGCGACGATCGGCTCTCCGGCTACGACGCGATCGTGCTGATGGAGGTCATCGAGCACCTCGACCCGGAGCGGCTCCCGGCCCTCGAGGACTCCGTCTTCGGCCAGGCGCGTCCCCGGTCGGTGGTGGTGACGACTCCCAACGTCGAGCACAACGTCAGGTTCGACCGACTCGCAGCGGGGACCATGCGGCATCCCGATCATCGGTTCGAGTGGACCCGGGGCGAGTTCGCTGCGTGGGCGGATGGAGTGTGCGCGCGACGCGGGTACGACGTCCGCTTCGCCCCTGTCGGCGACGACGACGCCGAGGTCGGTCCGCCCACCCAGATGGCCGTGTTCACGCGCCGTGACGCCGGGGAGCGTTCGTCATGACAGAGCTGGCCGTTCCCGAGCTCAGCCTGGTGGCACTGGTCGGTGCGTCCGGGTCGGGCAAGTCCACCTTTGCCCGCAGCCACTTCGGACCGTTCGAGGTCATCTCAAGCGACTTCTGCCGCGGTCTGGTCTCGGACGACGAGAACGACCAGGCGGCGACCCGTGACGCGTTCGACGTGCTGGAGTACATCGCCGGGAAGCGCCTCGCGGCCGGACGGCTGACGGTCATCGACGCCACCAACGTGCAGCGCGACGCCCGCCGCAAGCTCGTCGAGCTGGCGAAGGCACATGACGTGCTTCCGGTCGCGATCGTGCTGGACCTGCCCGAGCAGGTGTGCCTGGACCGGAACCTCGAGCGTCCGGACCGGAACTTCGGGGCGTCCGTCGTACGCCGTCAGCGTGATCAGCTGCGCCGGTCGCTCAAGGGGCTCGCCAAGGAGGGGTTCCGCAAGGTCCACGTGCTGCGAAGCGTCGAAGAGGTGGCGGCCGCCACCGTGGTACGCGAGAAACTGCTCAACGACCTCCGCCACGACCACGGACCCTTCGACGTGATCGGCGACGTGCACGGCTGCCGCTCGGAGCTCGAGTCGCTCCTGGCAGCGCTCGGCTACACGCTGACCCGCGACGAGCTCGGTAGGCCGGTCGACGCGGTCCACCCCGACGGCCGTCGGCCGGTGTTCGTGGGTGACCTCGTCGACCGCGGCCCGGACTCGCCCGGCGTCCTGCGCCTGGTGATGGGCATGGTCGGGAACGGCCATGCGCTCTGCGTGCCCGGCAACCACGAGAACAAGCTGGTGCGCGCGCTCGGCGGGCGTCAGGTGCAGGTCAGCCACGGTCTGGCGGAGACCTTGAGCCAGCTCGAGGAGGAGAGTGAGGAGTTCCGCAAGGAGGTCGCGGAGTTCTGCTACGGCCTGGTCTCGCACCTGGTCCTCGACGACGGACGGCTGGTGGTCGCGCACGCTGGCCTCAAGGAGGCGTACCACGGTCGAGCGTCCGGCCGGGTGCGCAGCTTCGCGTTGTACGGCGACTCGACCGGCGAGACCGACGAGTTCGGGTTGCCGGTGCGCTACCCCTGGGCCGACGACTACCGCGGCAAGGCGATGGTGCTCTACGGGCACACGCCGACGCCCGAGGTCGAGTGGGTGAACAACACGCTCTGCCTGGACACCGGCTGCGTGTTCGGCGGAAGGCTCACCGCGCTGCGCTACCCCGAGAAGGAGATCGTCTCGGTGCCGGCCGAGCAGGTCTGGTACGAACCGGCCAAGCCCTTCCCGTTCGCCGGCGACGCGGGTGGTGCCGAGGGACGCGGGCGAGACCAGCTCGACATCAACGACGTCCTCGGAAAGCGGGTCGTCGAGACCTCGCACCACGGTCGCGTCACCGTCCGCGAGGAGAACGCTGCGGGTGCGCTCGAGGTGATGAGCCGGTTCGCCCTGCACCCTCGTTGGGTGCCCTACCTGCCGCCGACGATGGCGCCGGTGGCGACCTCGAAGCGTCCGGACCTTCTCGAGCACCCGGACGAGGCGTTCGCGTCCTACGACTCCGCCGGCGTCGCGCGGCTCGTGTGCGAGGAGAAGCACATGGGGTCGCGGGCCACCCTGCTGGTGTGCCGCGACGCGGCGGTTGCGGAGAGCCGGTTCGGAGCGACCGACGGTGAGACCGGTGCCGTGTACACGCGCACCGGCCGCTCCTTCTTCTCCCCGTCCCTCACCGAGGACCTGCTGGGTCGGCTGCGATCAGGTATCGAGGCCGCTGGCCTCTGGGAGGAGCTGGGCACGGGTTGGTTGCTGCTCGACGCCGAGCTCCTCCCCTGGTCGGCCAAGGCCGAGGACCTGCTGCGGGAGCAGTACGCCGCAGTCGGGGCCGCCGCACGTTCGGCGCTGCCCGTGGCCGTCGAGGGGCTCGAGGCGGCCGGGCGGCGGGGCCTTCCGGTCGACGACCTGCTCGAGCGGTCCCGTGCTCGCTCTGCGAACGCCGAGGCCTTCACGGCTGCCTATCGCCGCTACTGCTGGCCGGTCGACGGTCTGGCGGGTGTGAGCATCGCCCCGTTCCAGGTGCTCGCCACGCAGGGCGCGACGTACCACGAGCGCGACCACGGCTGGCACCTCACAATCGCCGACCGCCTCGTCGAAGCCGCGCCGGAGCTGTTCCGGACGACCTCGCGGATCCTTGTCGACACCAGCGAACCGGATTCCCTGGCGGCCGGCGTGGCCTGGTGGGAGTCGCTGACCGCAGCCGGCGGCGAGGGCATGGTCGTCAAGCCGGTCGACAACCTCACCCGGACCCGACGAGGTCTGGTGCAGCCGGGCATCAAGGTGCGCGGCGGGGAGTACCTCCGGATCATCTACGGCCCCGACTACACCGAGCCGATGAACCTGGCCCGACTCCGGGACCGCAACCTCAACCACAAGCGCTCGCTCGCCCTCCGCGAGTACGCGCTTGGTCTGGAGTCGCTCGAGCGTCTTGCCCGGGACGAGCCGCTTTGGCGCGTCCACGAGCCGGTGTTCGCCGTGCTGGCCCTGGAGTCGGAGCCGGTCGACCCCCGCCTCTAACATCACTCCACCAGGCACAGCAGAGAAGAGACCCCGGCATGAGCGCTGTCGACCCCGTGGACCGGAGACCGACGGACGACGTTGTCCCGTTCCGCGAGGCGGCCAAGACGTGGTTCCTGATCTCGTTGCAGACGTTCGGCGGCCCGGCCGGGCAGATAGCGGTCATGCAGCGGGTCCTGGTCGACGAGAAGCGCTGGATCGGCCAGCGGCGGTTTCTCCATGCGTTGTCCTACTGCACGATGTTGCCCGGTCCGGAGGCACAGCAGCTGGCGATCTACGTGGGCTGGCTGCTCAACGGGCGGCGCGGCGGTCTCGTGGCCGGAACGCTCTTCGTGCTTCCTGGCGTGGTGGCCCTGCTCGGTCTCTCGGCCCTCTACGTTGCTGCCGGCGACTCCACGCTGGTGGCCGGGGTCTTCGCAGGCCTGGCACCTGCGGTCCTGGCGATCGTCGCCCACGCCGTGGTCCGCGTCGGCAGGCGCACCCTTGCCCGTCCGGCGCTCGTTGTCCTAGCCGTCGCCGCATTCGTCGCACTGGCGGTCTTCGCCGTCCCATTCCCGGTCGTGGTGGCGGCGGCCGCCGGGATCGGCTGGGGCCTGGGCAGGTGGGCGCCGCGGTCGATCGCGCACGACGACAGTGGATCCGCTGACGACGGCCCCGCGCCGTTGATCCCCGACGACGCCCTTCACAGCGAGCGGCCGAGCAGGAACCACGCAGTCAAGGTGGTCGTCGTCGGGCTGCTCGCGTGGGGGGCGCCCGTGGCCGTGGTCGCCCTCGTCCTGGGTTGGGGCACCATCTTCACCGACCAGGCGCTGTTCTTCACCGGGGCGGCCCTGGTCACCTTCGGCGGCGCCTACGCCGTCCTGGCCTTCGTGGCCCAGCGGGCGGTCGAGACCTACCAGTGGCTGGCCCCCGGCGAGATGGTCCGCGGTCTCGCTCTGGCCGAGACCACTCCCGGTCCGCTCATCATGGTCGTCCAGTTCGTGGCGTTCGTCGGCGCCTACCGAGACCCGACCGGCCTCGATCCGTGGGTCGCCGCCGTGCTCGCTGCCCTGCTCACGACCTGGGTGACTTTCGTCCCCTGCTTCGTGTTCGTCTTCGTCGGGGCGCCGTACGTCGAGCGCCTACGGGGCAGCCGGTCCCTCTCCTCGGCCCTGACCGGAATCACCGCCGCCGTGGTCGGCGTGATCGCCAACCTTGCGCTGTTCTTCGCGATTCACACACTGTTCCACGACGTGGGGACGTTCTCGCTCGGTCCGATCCGGCTAGCGGTCCCCGAGTTCACCAGCCTCCAACCGGTCCCGCTCGCGATCGCCGGTGTCGCCGCGTTCCTGCTGTTCCGCGCCAAGTGGTCGGTGCTCAGGACCTTGGGAGTATGCGCGGTTCTCGGCCTCAGCGCGGCCGTGGTTCCCGTGCTCGCCCGGTGACAGAAGTTTCGCAAACCGCGCACACGCCACGGGTCGGATAATTCCACTCTTGTAGTTATTCGGAACCGCTGGTGTGGCTTCTGTGACTGCTGTTAACTCATGAGGTCTACCGTCGGCACGGCCCCCGGAGAAGAACTCATGCCCGCGTCCCAACGGAGGTCCGGCCGGCTCGCCCGGAACGTCTCGCTCAGTCTCACAGCTATGGCCGTGGTGGCATCACCGCTGGCGGTGGTTACCCTGCCCGGGTCAGCGCTTGCCGCGAGCCCCGCACGATCCACGAGTGCCGCCGGTGCCGAGGGTATGGCGACAGCCCCGTCGACACCCAAAGTCCGCGAGTACCCCCTGACCGATCGAAACAGGCAGGGCGCCGTCTCGACACGGTCTACGGGCGGGTCCACCGGCGAGCGACTGTCGGTTCTCTCCACGCCCCGCCCGGTCAGCGGTTACGGTGTCATCGGAGCCACCTGGGAGGGGCCACGGCCAGAGGGACTTCGGTTCGCTGTCCGCACGCAGACAGGCAACGGTCAGTGGACGCCCTGGCAGACGCTGCACGGCGGTGACTGTCCGTGCGCTACCTGCGTCGCTGGTCGCGCGGCTTCGTCGCACGGTCCCAACGCCGGAACCCAGGAGTTCGAAAACGCTCGTCCCGGCACGGACCCCCTCGCCGTCGGTGATGTCGACCAGGTGCAGGTGCGAGTCACCAGCCCCGGCGGCGAGCTCCCTGGTGACCTCTCGGTTTCCGTGGTCGACCCCGAGCCCACCGTCACCGGACCGGGCGCCGCGGCGCCGGACAACTCATCGAGCACACGCACCACCTCAAACATCGCGGCCCGCGCCGCGGAGACGAAGGCTCCCAAGCCGACGATCTTCACCCGCGCGCAGTGGGGCGCGGACGAAGGCATGCGGTCAGGGTCCCCGAGCTACGGCACCATCCGGGCAGGCTTCGTCCACCACACCGTAAATGCGAATGAATACACCAAGGAGCAGGTGCCGGCCATCATCCGCGGCATCTACGCCTACCACACCCAGAGCCGTGGCTGGAGCGACATCGGCTACAACTTCCTCGTCGACCGGTTCGGCCGGATCTGGGAAGGCCGCTACGGCGGCATGGCCAAGCCGGTGATCGGAGCCCACACGTACGGCTACAACCATCTGGCGTTCGCCGCCTCGGCCATCGGCAACTTCGACGTCGTCGAGCCACCCACGGAGATGTTGGACGCCTACGGACGGCTGTTCGCCTGGAAGCTCGACCTTCACGACATCGGCGCCAAGAGCACCCAGAACCTGGACGGCAAGGAGTTCCCCGCGATCAACGGACATCGCGACGTCGGCCAGACCGCCTGCCCGGGCAAGTACCTGTACGCAAAGCTGCCGGGAATCCGCACTCGTGCCGCGCGGATCCAGGCCGACGCCCGCGAGGGCGTCGTCACTAGCCCGACGCCCACCCCTACCCCGACGTCCACTCCGAAGCCGACCCCGACGCCGACCCCGACGCCGACCACGCCGCCGAACCCGCCGGGCCCAGGGGTGGCCCGTGATCTCGACGGCGACGGCCTCCTCGACCTGCTCGTCCGCGACCGGTCGACCGGTCTGCTACAGCTTCTCGGCGGCGACGCCGGACCCGCCCTCCCCGCACGCGCCTCGACGAACATCCGCCCGGACCGGGTCGATCTCGTGGCGGGCGTCGGTGACGTCACCGGAGACGGCCGGCCGGACCTGCTCAACCGGGTCCGTCGCAGCGGGCTCACCCAGGTGCGACCGGGACTGGCGAACGGCTTGTTCGGCAAGCCGCTCGAGTCGTCGCTCACCGGTAGGTTCGCCGGCGCCGACCTGATCGCCGGAGCCGGTGACCTGATCGGAAACCGCCGCCCCGACCTGGTCGTGCGCGACGCTGCGACGAAGCAGCTGTTCGTGCACCCCGGGCGTCCAGGCGCACAGTGGGGCGCCGGGCAGCTCGTCCTCGAGCGGGCCAGGAGTCTGCGTTCACTCACCGCGGCCGGCGATCTGGACAGCGACGGCCGGGACGACCTGATCGCGGTCACCGGGTCGAGGCTGGTTCTCTATCCGGGGCTCGGCGACGGTCGCCTCAGACCGGCGCGGGTCATGTCGCGCGACTGGGGAAGCCAGGACCTCACCGTCGCAGGCCAGGACCTGACCGGAGACGGTGAGCCCGACCTCCTTGCACGCGACCGGGTCACCGGCCTCATCTGGATGTACGCCCTGGACGGCGACGGCCGACTGGGCCCTCGCTTCGGGGGCTGGGCCGACTGGCAGGACCTCGCGGACGTCACCGCCATCGGGACCGACGCCGCCGGGGCGGTCCGGCTGGTCGCCCGGACGACGTCCGGCGGGTTCGTCGCCGGAACCTCACGCGGCACGAGCTGGTTCCGGCAACCTTCGGCCACCGGTCGCAACCTGGGCGGGTCCGACTACATCCAGCTCGTCGGCGACTGGGACAACGACGGTCTTGCGGACGTGATGAGCCGCTCCGCCGACACCGGCAACGTCTACCTCTTCCGGGGCCGCGGCGACGGCCAGCTCAGCGGGCGGAGCAGGCTCTGGAGCGGGTGGACCGACAAGCGTGACCTGGTGGTCACCGCGGACCTGAACGGCGATGAGCTCCCGGACATGGTTGCCCGCGACATCGCCGACGGGGCGCTGTACGTCTACCCCAGCGACGGCAACGGCGGGAAGCAACGGCGCTACCAGGCACGCAGCCACCTGTTCCCGATCGACCGGATCACCCCTGCCGGCTTCTGGAACGACGACGAGGTCCGGGACCTGATCATCAGGCGGGCCCGGGGCAAGGAGCTCTACCTCCTGCCCGGTCGCCCGAACGGCACCCTGGGCCGGCCGGTGCGGTTGACCGAGAGCTTCGAGGCCTACGACAAGGTCGTGGGAGTCGGTGACTTCGACTCAGACGGTCACCCCGACCTGGTCGCGACCGAGACAGCCACCGGTCGGCTCTGGCTGTTCCGCGGAAACGCGAACGGCCTCGGCGACGGCGAGTACCTCGCCACCGGGCTGAAGGGCTACGACCTGATCGGCTGAGTTCGGGCAGATCTCAGCCGACCTTCTGCCGCCGTTCCTCGACGACAGTGGCTACCGCGTGAGCGAGCAGCCCGATGCCCCAGGGGAGGGTGACCCAGTAGGCGTACTCCAGGCCGCCGCCCAACGCGATGTCCTGCGCCCAGACGAGGGCATTGACCAGCACGAAGGCGGTCGTGTGGGCGAGCAGATCGGCGCGGGCGGTGCGTGGCTTGGCCGGCACGGGGTGCCGACGGTCCCAGCGCGCCAGCGCGCCGGCCAGCAGCACGGCCGCGACGCCACCGAGGAACAACGTGTAGCCCCAGACGGCCGGGATGTCCGCGACCGGCCATGAGGCCTCCCCACCCAGTCCGACGTACACATCGTCACTGGCGAAGAAGCTGAGCAGCCCGACCAGCGCAGCGATCGCGCCGCCGATGGCCAGCAGCCACTCCCCCACGTGAACGGTTCCGTGCGTGAGGCCGGAGGTGTTGACGTTCATCTCGGTCTCCTTCCCAGGCTCCCCTCCACTCCACCTCGAGTCACCTGCCCGACGGCAGGGGCAATCGCCCCGACCGCGGGGGTCCATCGACTCAGAAAGGCGGGCACGAATAACCACGCCGGTTCCGGGGACTAACCCGACGGCAGGTGATCGCGCCGATTGAGGGAACCAGCGGTGGACACGTCCTCGAGCTTCGACGAGAACACGCACGAGCGGCTCACACGCAATCTCAACGAGCTGCTTCAGGAGCTCAGGGTGACCCAGACGGGTGTGCAGATCCTCACCGGGTTCCTGCTCACCGTCCCCTTCACCAGCAGGTTCACCGACCTGGCGCAGTCACAGAAGCTCGTCTATCTCGCGGTGCTCAGCGGAGCCGTGCTCGCGACGGCCCTGTTGGTCGCGCCGGTCGCGTTCCACCGGATGCTGTTCCGGCGGGGCGAGCGCGAGTGGATTGTCAGTGCCGCCAACCGTTCCGCGAGGGCAGGGCTGGTCATGCTCGGAGCAACCACATCGGGTGTGGTCTGGTTGGTCTTCGACGTGGTGACCACGCGGGTTGCAGCAACCGCTGCCGGCGGGATCTCGCTGCTCGTGTTCACGATGCTGTGGATCGTCGTACCCGTCCAGTCGCGACGGCTCGGCTGAGGCGCCGTTCAACCCGGGAGCTGGGTCACCACCGCCAGGCCGGCGAAGTACACCGCCAGCACGCCCACTCCCTCGAAGCCGATGCCCTTCTCCTGTCGGCGTACCAACCCGGTCGCCAGGATGCCCACCATGAGCATCGCCCAGCCGAGGGTGAAGACGTCGGTCTGAGTGAGGGCGGCGTAGACCGACCCGTCGCGGTAGGCGACGTCGGAGGCGGCGATGAAGAGCAGGTCGAATGCGTTGCCACCGACGATGCCTCCCACGGCCAGCGTCAGTGCTCCGGTGCGTACGGCGGCGACCGTGGTGACCAGCTCAGGCAGCGACGTCATGATGCTGGTTGCGAAAGCACCGACCAGGGTCCCCGACACCCCCGTGCTCGCCACGATGGAGAGTCCGGCACGCGCGACCACGAACCCTGCCACGACGACTGCGACCGCCAGCAGAGCGAACTCGGTCCACAAACGGGTGAGCCCCTCCTGCTCCGCGTCCGGGTCCGGCTCGTCAGTCCGGGTCTCCGACGTCATCCGGGGCTTCCACATCGGCTCGTCCTCGACCCGCCGGGCGAGCACCATGCCGTAGACGTAGCCGAACACCAGCACGGGCGTGACCGGGCTGACCGCAAACAACGTTGCCCCGGGGACCGACGCGCCGATGACGACGATCGCCAACAGGATGAGCAGCACCAGACTGTTGAAGATGTTGCCGAGTGAGGCTGCGGCGTGCTCCAGGTTCCCTCGTCGGTAGAACAGGTCGGCCACGACGATGAAGGCGGTCTGGGCCGCGATTCCCCCCACCGAGTTGCTGACCGCGAGGCTGGCGTTGCCGTCGAGGGCCGCGACCACGCTCACCACCAGACCGGCCAGAGACGTGGCCCCGCCCATCAGCAGCGCCCCGGCCAGTGCCTCCCCGATCCCGGTCCGGTCAGCCAGCCGGTCGACAACACGAGCAAGGCGGGTGCCGAAAACCCCGATCCAGAGGCCGGCGCCCACCATGGCGATCGCGGCCACCTGAAGGGTCATGGGAAGGCCGTACCCACCATCCCGGCTCGGGTAACAGGGGCAACGACAGCCGACCTGGGCCAGACTGTACGGATGACGACACTTGTACTCACCGTCATCGGCGATGACCGGTCCGGCCTGGTAGACGCTCTGTCCGGGAAGATCGCCGACCACGGAGGTAGCTGGGACAGGAGCCACATGTCGCGGCTCGCCGGGAAGTTCGCCGGCATCGTAGTGGTCACGATCCCCGACCAGCGGAGCACCGAGCTCGTCGCCGCCCTCGAGCCGCTGCGCGCAGAGGGGCTCCTCGACATCACCGCGGAGGTGGCCCGCGGTGGTGAGCCCGACGCCGACTCACGCCAGCTGAGCCTGCATCTGGTGGGTCACGACCGGCCGGGAATCGTGCACGAGATCTCTCGCGCCCTTGCCCAGAGCCACGTCAGCATCGAGGACCTGCAGACGGCCACCGTGAGTGCGCCCATGTCGGCCGAGACACTGTTCGAGGCCACCGCCCACCTCAGGGCACCGGCCGGCGTGGCTCTCGACTCACTGCGGGACTCGCTCGAACAGCTGGCGAACGAGCTGATGGTGGACATCGAGCTCACCACTGCCGCAGACGAATAGGGTCGCGCCATGTCTGATCTGCGCATCCTGTTCATCGGTGGCACCGGTGTGATCAGCTCGGCCTGCGTCAGCTCGGCAGTCGAGGCCGGTTTCGACGTCTCGGTCGTGAACCGCGGCACCACGTCCGCACGCCCCACTCCACCGGAGGTGAGTACGTTCGCCGCCGACGTGCGTGATCCAGCGTCGATGTCGGCTGCCCTGGCCGGGCGGAACTTCGACGTGGTGGTGGACTTCCTGTCGTTCACTCCCGAGCACGTACGCGCGACGCTCTCGCAGTTCCGCGGCCGTATCGGTCAGCTGGTCTTCATCAGTTCGGCATCGACGTACCAGACGCCGCCGACGCGGCTGCCCATCGTCGAGTCGACGCCCCTGGGCAACCCGTTCTGGCAGTACTCACGCGACAAGATCGCCTGCGAGGACCTGCTCGTCGCTGAGTACCGCGAGAGCGGCCTGCCGGTGACGATCGTGCGGCCGTCACACACCTACGACGCCACCTCGGTCCCGGTCAGCGGCGGGTGGACCGTCATCGAGCGGATGCGGCGCGGTGCCGCGGTGGTCGTGCACGGAGACGGTACGTCCCTCTGGGCGCTGACCCACCACACCGACTTCGCACGGGCGTTCACCGGACTGCTCGGCAACCCGGGCGCGATCGGGGAGAGTTACCACATCACCTCGGACGAGACCCTGTCCTGGAACCAGATCGTCGGCATGCTCGCCGACGCGGCGGGGGCAGAGCCGGAGATCGTCCATGTCCCCTCTGACGCCATCGCCTCGGTGGACCCCGGCTGGGGAGCCAGCCTGCTCGGCGACAAGGCGCACTCGATGATCTTCGACAACAGCCGGATCAAGGCGGCGGTGCCGGGCTGGCAAGCCACCGTCCCGTTCTGGCGCGGGGCGAAGGAGATCGTGGCCTGGCACGACGCCGACGCGGACCGTCGCGTGATCGATCCCGGTGTCGATGACGCGATGGATCGGCTGGTCAAGGCCTACCGGGTCACATAGCTCTGAGCTGACGCCGGTTGCTAGGCAGACTTCGAGTGGACCAGCCTCAGCTGCGCCGGAGGCGTCGCCGGGCCGCCGCCGTCGTAGCCTGTCGACTCGACGAGGTACAGGCCGCGGTACTCCCTGGCCCGCACGTGTCCCACCGACTCCGGCGCTCCGTAGTGCGCGAGCAGCCCGTCCAGGTTGCTCCCCGACTCGTTCGACTGTCCCTCACGCGACTTCGACGAACCAAACATGTCGTTCCCCTCCCCGGCACCAAAGTTCTTGTGCCTGAAACGCTACGCACCCGACCCCCACCGGCAGGCAACGCGACCTCCACATTTCCACAACAAACCGACATTACGTCTGGAAACGTCCGCTCCTTTACTTGAGACATAAGCCGTTGCCACGCCTGCCGAGGCGTCCTAACGTCAAGACGTGTCAACAACTACCCAGAGCCAGATCTGGCCCGAGCCGGCGCACCAGCACGGGACCGGCTGCTACTGGGACCTGAACGAGTGCTGCTGGCGCTGTCCGGAGCCGCCGGCTCCCGCACCGCCGCCTGTCTGAATCTGCCCTTTCCCACCGCCTCGTAGCATGAAGGCAAGGGACGTGACAGATGTGGACTCCCGCTTGGCTTACCTGGGCCGGCTCCTGACCGCCGGTCTCATACTGTGCCTCGGGGCAGGTCTCCTCCTCGCCGCGAAAGCCACGGCCGGTAGCGAAGCCTCGACGCCCCGGGTCCTGGCCAGTCGCATCGACACACCGATCACCCCGGTCGTCGCCGACCACGTGGCCGACGGCCTCAGCGCCGCGATCGACGGCAGGTACGACGGCTACGTGATCGAGCTCGACACACCGGGCGGGCTGGTCTCGTCGATGCGGGACATCGTCGGCGACATCCTCGCCAGCCCGGTCCCGGTCATCGTCTACGTCAGCCCCGAAGGCGCCCGCGCGGGGTCGGCCGGAGCGATCATCACCTTCGCCTCGCATGTTGCGGTGATGGCGCCAGGGACGACGATCGGCGCCGCCACTCCGGTCGGGCTCGAGGGCCAGGAGGTGTCCGACAAGATCATCAACGATGCGGCCGCGCAGGCCGAGGCGCTGGCGAAGCTGCGTGACCGTGACGTCGAGTTCGCCGTGGACACCGTCCGCAAGGGACGCTCGGCCGCCGTCGACGAGGCGCTCGAGCTCGGTGCGGTGGATGCTGTGGCGCCCTCGCTGGCTGCCGCGCTCGAGGCGGCCGACGGTCGCACCGTGGTCATGCGTGGGGACACGCGGCAGACCGTCCGCACGGCCGACGCTGTCGTGGACCGCTACGACATGAGCCTGTTCCGCCAGATCCTGCAGACGCTGGCGGACCCGAACATCGCCTTCCTTCTCCTGACCCTGGGCACCCTCGGTCTGATCTACGAGCTGGCCAGCCCTGGCGTCGGCGTGGCCGGTGTCACCGGCGCGATCGCGCTCCTCCTGGCGCTGTTCAGCATCTCCGTTCTTCCGGTGAACGCGGTCGGGCTTCTGCTACTGGCGGTGGCCATGGGCCTCTTCGTGGCCGAGCTGTTCGCGCCGGGCATCGCCGGCTTCGCGTTCGGAGGGGCCGTCGTACTCCTGCTCTCTGCCGTCTTCCTGTTCGACGACGCCGAGGGTGTCGGCGTCGACCTGGGAGCCGCCCTTCCGCTGGCCGTCGTCATGTTCGTCCTGGCAGTCCTCGCCGGGAGGGTTGCCGTCCGGGCACGCAAACAGCCTTCACGGAGCACGGGCGCCGACGTCTTCACCGGCCACTGGGTGCCGGTCGAGGAGGCGGACGGTACGACGGGCCGCAGCTTCACCGAAGGCGCCTGGTGGTCGTTGCGCAGCATCGGGCCGCCACTCGAGGTCGGCACGGACGTGAAGGTCGTCGGACTCGACGGCCTGGTCCTCCTCGTCGACCCTCGACCCGACGCAGCAACCCCGCACGACGGCACACCACACCACCGGAAGGACGCGACATGAGCACCGCCAACCTGATCGGGCTTGCACTGGCGATCGTTGCCGTCGCGGCTGTCCTCTTCGCAGCAATCAAGGTGCTGCCGGAGTACGAGCGCGGCGTCATCTTGCGACTGGGTCGGATTCAACCGCTGAAAGGGCCGGGGCTGATCTTCATCATCCCGATCATCGACCGGCTGATCCGGGTCAACCTGCGCACCCAGACCTACGACATTCCGCCGCAGGACATCATCACCGAGGACAACGTCACCGTCCGGGTGAACGCGGTCGTCTACTTCAACGTGGTGGAAGCGCCGCGCTCGGTGCTCACCATCGACGACTACCGGTTCGGGACCCAGCAGGTCGCCCAGACAACGCTGCGCAGCATCCTCGGCCAGACCAGCCTGGACGACCTGCTCACCAACCGCGACGAGGTGAACCGGCGCCTTCAGCAGGTCATCGACGGGGTCACGGACCCGTGGGGAGTCAAGGTCACCATCGTCGAGGTCAAGGACGTCATCCTGCCCGAGGGCATGCGCCGGGCGATGGCACGCCAGGCCGAGGCGGAGCGCGACCGACGCGCCAAGGTGATCCATGCCATCGGCGAGAAGGAGGCCGCGGCCAACCTCGGTGAGGCCGCAGTGGTTCTCGAGGCGCACCCGGCGGCGATGCAGCTGCGCGTCCTGAGCACGCTGCTCGAGCTCGGCGCCGAGAAGAACTCCACCATCGCGTTCCCCATCCCGATGGAGCTCCTGCGACTGCTCGACTTCACCCAGCCGCGGATCCAGGCACAGGAGGGCTGACTGCCAGACCAAGCCGGTCGAGCACCCAGGCGTAGATCTCGGCCTCGTAGCGCAGATGGGCGAACCGGCCCGACGGACCGACGTGCGCCCCCGCCCCCGTCTCGCACCGGAACAGGCACTCGCCCGCCCAGGCCGGATCACTGGCCCGAAGTGCGGCCACCCACTTGGCGGGCTCCCAGACCATGACGCGTGGGTCGTGCAGCGCACCGGTCGCGAGCAGCGGCGGCCGTCCGCCGGCCGCGGGGATGTTGTCGTAGGGCGAGTAGCCCATCAGCCAGGCGTACTCCTCGGCCTTGCGCGGATCCCCCCACTCCTCCCACTCGTTCACCGTCAACGGGATCGAGGAGTCGAGCATCGTGTTCACCACGTCCACGAACGGGACCTCCGCGACCACCCCTGCCCAAAGGCCGGGCTCCTGCGTGAACACCGCACCCTGCAGCAGCCCGCCGGCCGAGAGGCCTCGCGTGACGATCCGCGACGCGTCCACGACGCCCTGGCCAAGCCCCCTGGCGACCGCGATGTGGTCGCCGAACGTGTTCTGCTTGGTGGCCATGCGGCCGCCGAGCCACCACCCGCGGCCGCCCTCACCTCCGCCTCGGACATGGGCGTGCGCGTAGACCACCCCGTGGTCGAGCAGCACGCTCAGTGCCGCATGGAACTCAGGCTCGTCGATCGCCTCGTAGGCGCCGTACCCGTACATCAGGCAGGGCGCGGTCCCGTCCAGCGGGACGTCCCGCCGTCGGACCAGCGTCACCGGGACCTCGACGCCGTCGTCCGCCAGGAAGGTGCGCCGTTCGCAGACGTACCGCTGCGCGTCGTACGTCGGCACGTCGTGCCGGTGGAGCAAGCGTCGTTCGCCGGTGGCCAGATCGACGGAGTACCACGCGACCGGCTCGGTGTAGGACTCCTGCGCGATGGTGATCTCGGAGGTCGCGTAGAGCTCGTTGTGCTCCAGACGGATCGTGCCCTGGTCCGGTGCGGGCGTCAGGTCGTACGACGGGCCGCCGTTGAGGCTAATCACCTGCAGCACCACCGATGACAGCGCCCGGTAGGTCAGCACCAGCCAGCCGTCGAAGGCGTCCACGGAGTGCAGACGCCGCGAGGGGTCCTCGGGGACGACCTCACGCCAGTTCGCCCGCCCCGGTTCCTTGAGCGGAGCGACCATCAGCCGGAACTCGACGGCCTGGTCGTTGGTCACCACGTAGAGCACGTCACCGTCATCGGTCCGGGCGTGCTCGCAGGAGTACTCGACACCGGAGCGTCGTGGCTCCACCAACCAGGGATCGCTGTCCGGCTCGTGTGCGTCGACCAACCAGACCTCGGAGGTGTCACGGCTCTCGGCGGAGATCACCACGACGTCACCGGACCGACAGGTGCGGACCGAGAGCTCGAACCGCTCGTCCGGCTCCTCCAGTACGACGACATCCGTGTCCGGCGAGCTGCCGAGGCGGTGGCGACGCACCTGGAACGGCCGGTACTTCTCGTCGTGCACCGTGTAGAAGAACGTCGAGGAGTCCGCGCTCCACGCGCCGCCGTAGTAGGTGCGCGGCAGCAGGTCCGGGAGGTCCGCGCCGGACTCGAGGTCGCGGAAGCACAGCTCGTAGACCTCGTCCCCCGTCCGGTCGACGGAGTAGGCCAGGACGCGCTCGTCGGGGCTGACCAGGCTGACGCCGAGCTCGACATAGGCCGATCCTTCGGCCAATGTCGCAGGATCCAACAAGATCTGGTCAGGGCTACTGAATCGCTCGTACAATGAGTCGTCTGCTACGGATTTCGTTGCGGGATGCGGGTCGGGATGTTCGAAACTTCGAACTAGCTGGGCGTATTCGCTTCCCGCCGGCGTTCGCATGTAGTAGGAAAAGGTGTCACGTCGCCACCGGACCGACATCTCGGACGGGGGAACTCGACGAGACATCTCATCCGTGAGTGTCCTGACCAGGGGGCCCAGATGCGCCGTCGCCGCGTCATAGAACGCGCGCTCTGCACGCAGGTGCTCCAGCACGTCCTCGTCGTCGACGTTCCTCAACCACGCGTAGTCGTCGACCCTGGTGGACCCGTGCAGCTCCAGCCGGCTCGGCCGGCGGTCGGCCGTCGGGACCCCGGGCACTGTCTCGGTCATGCGCGACAACCTATCCCCACCCACGAGCAGTTCGACCTGTTTCGGAGGCCTCGATGACTCTGTCCACCGGACGAAGGTTGCGCCACCGCGCGGTGCCGCTCGCCGTCTCCTTCCTGCTCCTGGCAGGAGTCGCGTCGCAGTCCCTCGCGGCAGGAGCGCACGCCTCCGACGCGAGCCCGTCCCCCGCCGACCAGAAGCTCGTGTTCACGGTGGGCATGACCAACCAGCCCGACTCGCTCAACCCGTTCCTCGGCATCGAGGCGGAGTCGTTCGAGATGTGGGCGCTGATGTACGACTACCTGATCACCTACAGCACCGAGGACATGTCACCGGAGCCCGGGCTGGCGAAGTCGTGGGACACCTCCGAGGACGGCCTCACCTGGACCTTCGACCTGCGTGACGACGTGACCTGGTCCGACGGCGAGAAGCTCACCGCGGAAGACGTCGCCTTCACCCTCAACCGGATCCTGGACGGAGGACCGGAGTCGGCGACGTGGGGCAGCTACCTCACCTCCGTTGACAAGGTCACCGCTCCCGACGAGACGACAGTGGTCCTCGAGCTGAGTGAGCCCAACGCCGTACTCCCCCTGCTGCCGATGCCGATCGTGCCCGAGCACGTGTGGTCGAAGCTGTCGGAGAAGCAGGTCAAGAGCTACAGCAACGAACCTCCCGACGCCGTCGGCTCGGGGCCCTTCCGGCTCGTCGAGGGAAGCGCCGGCGGGTCGACGATCAGGTTCGAGAAGAACCCGGACTACTGGCAGGGCACGTCGGCCATCGACGAGCTCGTCTTCCGGGTGTTCAAGGCCGAGGACCCGGCGATCCAGGCGCTGAAGAAGGGCGAGATCGACTTCGTCTCCGGGATCACCGCCAACCAGGTGGAGGCTCTGCAGAACGAGCCCGGCATCACCGCGCACAACGGCGACTCCCCGGGCTA
>JBFIWG010000007.1:0-21922 GCA_041606495.1 Nocardioidaceae bacterium | reverse complement strand
CGGGCGACCGTGATCCGGTCGACGTCGAGCCCGACCGCCAGCACGGTCACGTCGCTGCGCGGGGTCACCACTAGGGATGGCCGGCCCGAACGCCTCTCGGCGGTGGGCAGCTCCTCGACAACCAGGCCCAGGGAGGCCAGCTGCGAGGTCAGGTCGCCGATGGTGCTCCGGTTGAGCCCCAGCCCGCTCGTGAGCACCGCACGGCTGGTCGGTCCGTGCGTGTGCACCCACGACAGCAACGCGCTCGTGTTGACCCTGCGCAGCTCCTCCTGACTGATGCCCGAGCGCCGGACTCCGCCGATGTCGCGCATCCCGTTCAGAGGAGGTCAGCCCCTTCCGCTGGCTGCCGCCCTGCGGCGGCTGATCGCGTCGACGCTGGCGGCGAGCAGCAGCACGAGCCCGGTCACGATGAAGACGCGGCCGGACGGCTGGTTCAGCAGCGCCATGCCGTTGTCGATCGTGGCCACGACGAAGCCACCAATGATGGCGTCCACGACCCGGCCCTTGCCTCCGAAAAGGCTGGTGCCGCCGATCACGGCCGCCCCCACCGCGAACAGCAGGGTCAGCGACCCGCCGGTGCTCGGCGAGACCGAGTTGTCGCGGCTGGCAAGCAGGATGCCGGCGACCGCCGCCAGCGACGAGCAGAGGATGAAGCAGGACAGTTTCACTCGCATCACGTTGATGCCCGCCCTGCGCGCAGCCTCAGCGTTGCCACCGACGGCGTAGACGTGCCGGCCCCACGAGGTGCGGCTGAGCATGAAGGTCAGCACCACGAGCAGCGCGACCAGGACCGCCACCACGACCGGCAGACCCTTGATCGAGGCGATCGCCGGGTTGCGGCTGCGCTCGCCGCTGAGGTACGCCGTGACGGCGATCAGGATCGCCGCGAGCGCCCCGGTCTTCAGCGCCCACAGCAGGAGCGGGTCGGCCTTGAGACCGGCCGCACGCCGCGACGTGGAGTTGCGGAAGGTGACCGCGGCGAAGGCGAGGACGCCGCCGATGGCCAGGGTCCAGCCGAGCCAGACCGGGAGGGTCTTGTTCATGATCGCGAGGATCGTGGGGTCGCGGAACGAGATCGTCCCGCCCTCGCCGATCAGCACGAGCATGGCGCCCTGCAGGGCGAGGAACGCCGCTAGCGTGACGACGAACGACGGGATGCCGAGGCGTGAGACCAGTAGCCCGATCGCGGCACCGATGATCGCGCCGGTGATCAGGCAGATGCCGATCGATGGCAGCCAGTGCACGTCGTTCCGGGTCAGGGCTATGCCCATCACCGCGGCCGCCGTACCACCGGTGAACCCGGCTGAGAGGTCGATCTCCCCCAGCAGCAGGACGAAGACCAGACCCATGGCGAGAACGATCACCGCCGCCGCCTGGTTGATCAGGTTGGCCACGTTGAAGGCGTTGGTGAAGGTGTCGGGGCGGAGAATCGTGAAGACGGTGACCAGCGCGACGAGGCCGAGTACCGCCGGAAGCGCGCCGACGTCACCGCCACGGATCTTGCTGAGGTAGTCCCGCGCGAGGCTTCCGAGTGTCTCCTGGTGGGGCTCGACGGCCTGCTGCTCGGTCGGGGTGGGGGTCGAGACGCTCATCGGGTCTCCTCCGTGCTCGAGGGGGCGGCGGCAGGGGTGGTCCCGTTGTCGCCCGTTGGCAGCCCGTGCTCGCCGGAGCTTCCCGTGGTGATCAGCTGGACGACCTCGCTGTTGCTGACGTCCGCCGCCTGCACCTGGGCGACCATCTCGCCCAGGTAGAGCACGGCGATGTCATCGGCTACCTGGAAGACGTCGTTGAGGTTGTGGCTGATGAGCACGACACCGAGTCCGCGGTCGGCGAGCCGGCGGACCAGCTTGAGGACCTGCTCGGTCTGCGCGACACCGAGTGCCGCGGTCGGCTCGTCGAGGATGACGACCTTCGAGTTCCAGAGCACGGCACGTGCGATGGCGACCGTCTGACGCTGACCTCCCGAGAGGCTGGCCACGTGGGTCCGCACCGACTTCAGCGTGCGCACCGACAGGCCGGTGAGTGTCTCCTTGGCGCGGGCCTCCATCGCCTTCTCGTCCAGACGGCCGAACTTCTTGATCTCCCTGCCGAGGAACATGTTGTGCACCACGTCGAGGTTGTCGCACAGCGCGAGGTCCTGGTAGACGACCTCGATGCCGAGGGCGCTGCTCTCCTTCGGGTTGGTGACGTGCACCTTCTTGCCCTCGAAGGTGTACTCACCGCTGTCGAAGGAGTGGATCCCGGCGATGCCCTTGATCAGGGTGCTCTTGCCGGCACCGTTGTCCCCCACGAGCGCGGTGACCCGGCCCGGTCGTACGTCGAAATCAACGCCTTGCAGCACGTGCACGGCACCGAAGCTCTTGTTGATGCCGCGCAGGCGCAGGATCGACTCGGTCGTGGACGTCGCGCGGGGTTCCTCACTGGTGATGGTTGACACAGATGACTCCAATGTCCGGGCATCGCTCGTTTGGCGTGCCGGAGGGGTTGCTTCACGGGGGCGGAAAGTGGATGGGGCCCTACCCGACCGGGAAGGGCCCCATCGATCATCTACTCGACGCCGTACTCGGTGCAGAGGTCGGCGAACTGACCCTTGCAGACCTGCTCCTTGGGCTGGAAGCCGTCGGCGATGACGACCTTGACGTCGTCCTGGAAGATGGCCTGCGGCTCGGCCAGCACCGACGGAACCATCTCACCGGTCACGGTGTCCTCGACCTCGCCGGTCGCGAGCGCGTCGGCGGCAGCCTGGTCGCCGTTGATCAGCGCGATGGCCAGGTCGGAGGCCGCCTTCGCCTCGAGGGCGATGTTCTTGTAGACAGTCATGCACTGCGTGCCCTTGAGGATCCGCTGCAGGCCCTCGACGCTGGCGTCCTGCCCGGTCACCGGCACCTTGCCGTCGAGACCGTTGGCCGCGAGACGCGCGACGATGCCGCCGGCCATGGTGTCGTTGGCGGAGACGACGCCGTCGACCTTGCCGTTGTTCTGCGTGAAGAGCTGCTCGAACGCCGTACCGGCCTTGGTGGCGTCCCAGTTTCCGGTCTGGTCGCCGACGATCTTGTAGTCGCCGGAGTCGACCTTGGGCTGCAGCGCCTGGACGTAGCCCTGCTTGAACAGCGCCGCGTTGTTGTCGGTCGGGTCACCGTTGATGAGCACGACGTTGGCCTTGGACTTGTTCATCTCGTCGAGACAGGTGATCAGGCCGTTGCCCATCGTCTCGCCGACCTTCACGTTGTCGAAGGAGACGTAGTAGGACGCGCCTCCTCCCAGGGTGAGGCGGTCGTAGTCGATGCTCTGGATGCCGGCGGCCGCGGCCTTCTTCAGGCAGGCGCTGCCGGAGTCGGAGTCGAGGTTGACGATCATGAGGACCTGGACGCCCTTGTTGATCATGCCGTCGCAGATCGTGCCGAACTTGCCCTTGTCACCGCCGGCGTTCTGGATGTCGGACTCGATGCCCGCGTCGTCGAACGCCTGCTTCAGGGCTGGGCGGTCATTGGCCTCCCACCGCGGCGAGGTGACCGCATCGGGGAGGATCACGCCTACGCGCTTGACCTCGTCGCCACCGCCACCGCCGCCGGCGGTCGTACCGCCGTCGTCGCCACCACACGCCGCCAGCGCCAGCATGCCGGCCGCCGAGAGAGCAGCCAGTCGCACACCCTTGTTTCTCACCATCAGTCGACCTCCAGGCCGGATCAAAGACGTGTGTGACCGTGGTCACGCACTAAGTTGTCTCGAACAACATATGGTGGGTGCGGAAGGCCCGCAAGAGGCCAGACGGGCCATATTTGTTGTCGGAGATAACGAATTGGTTGCGGCGAGGAAACCCACCGTGCCTTTGTCCCATTTGTCGACCCGGCCGTTGGACGGCCGCGCGTCAGCCGGGTCAGTGCCAGGCGTCGGCGAGCAGGTCGCGGGTGTCCGCCATGAGCTGGGGCAGGGTCCGAGTGCGACCGATGATCGGCATGAAGTTCTGGTCCCCCGACCAGCGGGGTACGACGTGCTGGTGGAGGTGCGCGGCGATGCCGGCGCCGGCGATCGAGCCCTGGTTCATGCCGATGTTGAACCCGTGGGCCCCGGAGACCCGCCGGATGGTGCGCATCGCGGCCTGGGTGAAGGCCGCGATCTCCGCAGCCTCCTCGGCGGTCACCTCGGTGTAGTCCGGGACGTGCCGGTAGGGGCAGACCATCAGGTGACCGGGGCTGTAGGGGTACAGGTTGAGCACCGCGTAGCTCACCTCGCCGCGGTGCACGACGAGCCCCTTGCGATCGTCGAGCGTCGGGATCCGGCAGAACGGGCACTGGTGCCCGGCCTCGGCATCCCCCGGCTTGTTCTCGCCGCGGATGTAGGCCATCCGGTGCGGCGTCCATAGCCGCTCGAGCTCGTCGGGGACGCCGACGCCCTCCTGGTGGAGGGTGTCGGCGGCCTCGTCGTACCCGTCTTCGTCGGTGCCCGGGGTCATACCTGGATCCGGCGCTCCACGGCGTCGACCACGCGCGCGATGGCGTCCTCCACGGACACGCCGTTGTCCTGCTCACCGCTGCGGTAGCGGAAGGACACGGCGTTGTCCTCGACGTCGCGATCGCCGGCGATCAGCATGAACGGCACCTTCTGCAGCTGTGCGTTGCGGATCTTCTTCTGCATCCGGTCATCGGACTCGTCGACCTCGACCCGGATCCCGCGGCCGCGCAGCTCCTGGGCCACCTTGTGCAGGTAGTCGTTGTGACGCTCGGCGATCGGGATCGCCACGACCTGCACCGGAGCCAGCCAGGGCGGGAAGGCGCCGGCGTAGTGCTCGGTGAGCACGCCGATGAAGCGTTCGATCGAGCCGAACAGCGCCCGGTGGATCATGACCGGCCGCTGACGGGAGCCGTCCGCGGCGGTGTACTCGAGCTCGAAGCGCTCCGGCAGGTTGAAGTCGAGCTGGATCGTCGACATCTGCCAGGTCCGGCCGATCGCGTCACGTGCCTGGACCGAGATCTTCGGTCCGTAGAACGCCGCACCACCCGGGTCCGGAACGAGCTCGAGCCCGGAGTCGGTCGCCACCTGCTCCAGGGTCGCCGTCGCCTCGGCCCAGATGTCGTCGTCGCCGACGTACTTCTCCTCGTCCTTGGTGGAGAGCTCGAGGTAGAAGTCGTCGAGGCCGTAGTCCTTGAGCAGGTCCAGGACGAACTTCAGGGTGCTGGTCAGCTCGCTGTGCAGCTGGTCGCGCGAGGCGTAGATGTGCGCGTCGTCCTGCGTCATGCCACGGACCCGGGTCAGCCCGTGCACCACGCCGGACTTCTCGTAGCGGTAGACCGAGCCGAACTCGAACAACCGCAGCGGCAGCTCGCGGTAGGACCGGCCCCGCGACCTGAAGATCAGGCAGTGGAACGGGCAGTTCATCGGCTTGAGGTAGTAGTCCTGGCCCGGCTTGGTGACCTTGCCCTGGTGGTCGCGCGCCTCGTCCATGTGCATGGGCGGGTACATGCCCTCGGCGTACCACTGGAGGTGGCCGGAGGTCTCGAACAGCTGGCCCTTGGTGATGTGCGGGCTGTAGACAAACTCGTAGCCGGACTCCACGTGACGCCTGCGGGAGTAGTCCTCCATCTCCTTGCGCAGCACACCGCCCTTGGGATGGAACACGGCGAGGCCGGAGCCGATCTCGTCGGGGAAGCTGAACAGGTCGAGCTCGCTACCGAGCCGGCGGTGGTCGCGACGCTGCGCCTCCTCGAGCCGGTGCAGGTGCTCCTCGAGCGCCTCCTTGCTCTCCCAGGCGGTGCCGTAGATCCGCTGCAGCTGGTTGTTCTTCTCGTTCCCCCGCCAGTACGCCGCCGCGCTCCGCATCAGCTTGAAGGCGGGGATCCGCTTGGTAGTCGGCAGGTGCGGGCCTCGACAGAGGTCCTTCCAGGCCAGCGACCCGTCCCGCTTCAGGTTGTCGTAGATCGTCAGCTCGCCCGCGCCGACCTCGACCGAAGCCCCCTCGCCGGCCTCCTCGGCCCCGGCACCCTTGAGGCCGATCAGCTCGAGCTTGTAGGGCTCTTCCGACAGCTCGGCGCGCGCCTCGTCGTCCGAGACCGGGCGGCGGGAGAACTTCTGGCCCTCCTTGATGATCTTGCGCATCCGGGTCTCGATCTTCTCCAGATCGGCCGGGACGAAAGGCTCGGCGACGTCGAAGTCGTAGTAGAACCCGTCGGTGACCGGCGGGCCGATCCCCAGCTTGGCGTCGGGGAAGAGCTCCTGGACCGCCTGGGCCATCACGTGCGCAGTGGAGTGGCGCAGGATGTCGCGACCGTCGGCGGACTCGACAGTCACGCCCACAACCTCGTCACCCTCGGCCAGCTCGTGGGCAAGATCCCTGAGCTCACCGTTGACGCGGGCGGCGATGACGGAAGGGTCCTCGGTGAAGAGCTCCCACGCCTTCGTGCCCGGCGTCACCGATCGCTCAGCACGCTCGGCTGCGCTGACGACGGCGACCTGGATCTCGGACACAGCAGTGCTCCTTGCTCATCGGGACGGTGGCATCGGACTCTGCCCACCCACGCTTGCGCGTCGATCGTATCTGCCACGAGCCGCCGGCCGCCGCCGGGTTTTGTCCCCTCACCGGGGGTGGTTGGTGGAAAGGCCGTTGAACGAAGAAACCCGCCCGGAAAGGGGCGGGTTCTGCATCGGGTGGGTGGGCGATACTGGGTTCGAACCAGTGACCTCTTCGGTGTGAACGAAGCGCGCTACCACTGCGCCAATCGCCCGGTGCGCGGGAAACATTAGCGCATCCCCGCGGCTGTCTTCACATCCCGGGTAGGTCGGGCACCCAGCCGCCCAGCCCCTGCACCCAGTTCCAGCCGCTGACCGCCAGCGTCGGCCACCCGAAGCTGATGACGTAGACCGCGACGCCACCCACCACGACCACGAAGGCGAGCAGGACCAGCAGGATCCGGCGTCGACGTACCCGTGGGTCCATCTGCTCGGCCCTGACGCGGGCCTCGTGCGCCTTCTCCTTTGCCTTCACCAACCATCGGTCGGCCCATTCGTACTCGCTGGCAAGGATGGCGAGGCCCAGGATGATGCCGACGATGCCCGGGCCGGGGGTCACCATCATCACGAGACCGGCACCCAGCACCAGTGAACCGACGGTGGTGATGATGACTTTGGTGGTCAACGAGAGGGCAGGGTTGGCGTGAAGGCGCTGGTGCAGCCTTCCCCGCTCGCGACGGCTTTGCCCGGGTTGGTCTGGGGTCGCCGGATTAATTCTTCTGTTAGTCACGTCACTCTCAGTGCTCGATCTGGTAGACCACTGAGGGGAGCGTAGCCGCCGAGTGCGACGAAACCCCGCCGGCAGATGCGGTCAAATTCGGACAGGACGACACCCCGTCCGAGGAAATTCAAAAAAAAGTTCCGGACAACCGCGTTTTTCCCGTCATGGAACCAACTAACTACCGTCTCCTAGACACGAACATGACCAGGGAAAGGTGGCAAGCAATGGACTACTCGATGGACACGGCACCACTCGCCGTTTCACAGCCAGTGACGCTCGAGCTCATCGACGCCACCGGCGCCGCGACACCGATCGAAGCCGAGCTGCACTACGACCCCCGCGACCCGTACGCAGTGACCACGGTCTTCATGACCGGGTCGCACCAGGTCCGCTGGACGTTCGGCCGCGATCTCCTCAGCGATGGTCTCTACGAGCCCTCCGGCGACGGCGACGTCCACGTGTGGCCCTGCCTCGACACCGCCGGCCACGCCGTGGTCATCATCGAGCTGTGCTCCCCCGATGGTGAGGCGCTCATGCAGGCCAAGACCGGAGAGCTCAGCGCTTTCGTCGACCGGATCAGCCGCCTCGTCCCGCCCGGCGCTGAGTCCGAGCACATCGACGTGGACGCGGTTATCAGCGCGATCTTCGCCGAGACGGCCTGACGCAAGTTCCGGATAGGCTGAAAGCCCGGGTCCCACCGGGTCCAGCCGACGAAGGAGCGACCGTGCTGTTCAGCCACGACATCGAGCATTCGCTCGCGAGTGTGGTGGACCTGGTCAACTCGGCCCCCACCGTGGGCAACGAGGAGCTCCTTCCCGACCTCGACGCACTCAGCGACTTCGTCGCCCGGCACGAGGTCAGCGAGGTCAGCAGGCTCACCCTCGGCGACCTCGCCGCGGTACACGAGCTACGCGAACGGATTCGTCCCCTCTTCGGCGCCACCGACGACGACTCCGCGGCTCGCATCGTCAACGACCTGGTCTCCCAGGCACCGGTCACTCCCCGTCTCACAAACCATGACGGCTACGACTGGCACATGCACTACTTCGCACCGGGCGCCTCTCTCGCCGATCACCTCGCGGTCGACTGCGGCATGGCCCTGGCCCACGTGGTCGCTGTCGGTGAGCGCGAGCGGCTTCGTCGCTGCGACGCCCCCGACTGCGAGCAGGTCCTCGTCGACCTCTCCCGCAACCGGTCCAAGCGCTACTGCGACGCGCGCACCTGCGGCAACCGCCTGCACGTCGCCGCCTACCGCGAACGCCGCCGGGCCGAGGCCGCGACCATCTGACGTCTGGGCCTACGGGTCCAGGTCCTCGCGCTCCTTGCGCGCCCACGTCTCCATGGCCTCACGCGTCACCGGTCCCGGTGCAGGCAGCTCGCGCCCGTCGCAGGAACGCACCGGCTGCACGTCGCGCGTCGTCGAGGCGAGGAAGATCTCGCTGGCCTCGGTGAGTACGTCGACGGGCTCGTCGATCTCGCGGCCGCCGTACCACTCGAGCACCAGGGCTCGGGTGACTCCGGCCAGGCAGCCCGAAGCCAGGGTCGGAGTCCGGAGCTCCCCGTCGAGAACGTAGAACACGTTCGAGCCGGTGCCTTCGCAGAGATTCCCCGCCATGTTGCCGAAGATCGCCTCCCCGGCGCCGCGCTCGGCGGCGTAGGCCAGCGCCACCACGTTCTCGGCGTACGACGTGGTCTTCAGCCCGGCCAGGGCGCCACGCTCGTTGCGGGGCCACGGAACCGTTGCGACGGCGGTCGTCGGCGCGAACGGCGCCATCGGCGCGGCAGCCACCACCAAGGTCGGCGGTGCGGTCCCGCGACCCGAGCCCAACGGCGCCACTCCCCCGGTGTAGGTGATCCGGATCCGGCCCAGGGGCAGCTGCTGGTCCTCGAGGACCGAGTCGACGCCGCGACGTACCTCGTCAAGGTCCGGCGCCGGCAGCCCCAGGCCCTCGGCCGAGCGTTCCAGTCGGCGCAGGTGCCGGGTCAGCGCGAAGGACCGCCCGTCGACCACCTTCACCGCCTCGAACACCCCGTCCCCGACGGTGAACCCGTGGTCGGTGACGGCAATCGCCGGCGCCTCCGGCTCGTCAAGGAGCTTGCCGTTCACCCATGCGCGCATGGCCCGAGCCTAGGCCGCAGAGCGCTCCAAACACGCTCATGAACCCCCGAATTTGTCATTCCGGCGATGTCATATACAGTTTTGCTCGCACGGCCGGTCAGGGCGGAAACGCTACTGCCGGGAGTCGCATGCGGACGTAGCTCAGTTGGTAGAGCGCAACCTTGCCAAGGTTGAGGTCGCGAGTTCGAGCCTCGTCGTCCGCTCGGAGAAGGGTCGCAGGTCCCCTCCTTGGTGGAGTGGCCGAGAGGCGAGGCAACGGACTGCAAATCCGTCTACACGGGTTCAAATCCCGTCTCCACCTCGATTGCTCGAAGCTCCACAGTGTGGGACTTTGGGCCGTCACGGGCGATTGGCGCAGTGGTAGCGCGCTTCCTTGACACGGAAGAGGTCACTGGTTCAAACCCAGTATCGCCCACCAGAGAACCCGCAGGCCAAGAGCCTGCGGGTTCGTTTCATTTAGGCGGCCGGCTGCGACGACCCATCAGTGCGCATGATCGGAAAGCTCCGCGATGCTGAGGCCCGGGGCATGACGACGCAGCGTAGCCAGCGCATCGCGGGTGTGTGACTTCAGTGTGCCGAACGCCGGCAGGAGGATCAGCCCTATGAGCGACCCGATCGAAGTGATACGCCCCTCAAAACTCATCGACGCCGACCCCACCGCTGGCATGCACCGCCAGATGGCGTTCGAGGTCCCCGGTCTCTGGGCCGACATCGTGCACACGGATCCAGGATCCACCTCGGGCTGGCACCACCATGGCGAGCACGAGACAAGCCTGTACGTCGTCACGGGTTCCATGCGACTCGAGTTCGGGCCAGGTGGCCGCCAGGTCCTCGACGCCGGACCCGGTGACTTCGTCCACGTCCCGGCTCACACGATTCACCGCGAGTCCAATCCGACGGAACAAGTCGCTGCGGCGATCATCGCGCGCGCCGGAGACGGGCCGCCGACCGTCAACGTCGATGCCCCGGAGAGCCCGTGAGTCAGTCAGGCACCCCCTTAGGACACCTCGTGGGCCGCCATACTCGCCGATGATCAGCGGTATGGACCTCTGGAGACTCGAAATTCCGGTCAAGGTGGCCGATTTGTCGGCATAGTGCGATCGGCATTGGTTGAGGGCTGCAATGATCTACCCATGCCCCTCCCCCCCAAGTCGGCTGGCCCTGGCGCATGGCGTCCTGACGCCGCGCACCTCGACGGGCTCGCAGCCGCCGCTCTTGCGTCGGATGAGGGAGGGAAGGTCGTCTACTGCAACCCGGCGGCCCGGAAGCTGCTGGACCACCACTCTGGCGACGACCTGATCGGCGCCGACCTGGTGACGGTGCTGGTACCAAGCAGCCACTACGGCGCCCTCGGTGAGATCGCGGAGCAGGTGCACGGGGGTGTCGCCTGGTCAGGTGAGCTGCCGATCCTGGTCACCGGCCAGGGCGCCACCGATGCGGCGGTGACCGCCACCCCGATTCACGGCGAGCAGGGTGTCGTGGGCATGTTGTACGTCATCGACGAGGTCTACTCCGAGGGTGCCCCTGGCCGCGCGCAGCGCATGGCCGAGCGGCACGCCCGGCTCGCGCGAGTTACCGCCGAGCTCGTCACGGTCGAGGACATGGAGACCTTGACGGAAGTCGTGATCCGACAAGCGGCAGATGCTGCCGGCGCGACCGTGGCGTCCTTGGTCCGCCTGGTCGACGACGAGACCCTCGCGCTGGTCGGCCTGCGTGGCGGCACGGAGGGCACGGCATCGCGCTGGGCGACGTTCCCGTTGAGCGCCCCCACCCCGGCCGGCGACACCGTCCGCTCCCGTGAGCCCGTCCTGCTCAGCGGACGCGACGCGATCCACGAGCAGTACCCAGACCTCGAGAGGGCAGCCGAGGGCGAGCGCAGCCTGTTGAGCCTGCCGCTCAATGCCGGTGCCCGTTGCGTGGGCACGATCAACCTGTCCTTCCCGGGCAAGCGTCTGGTCGACGCCGCCGAGATGGAGTTCCTGATGCTGCTGGCCGACACCTGCGCGCAGGCGCTGGCTCGCATCGAGGCGATGGCTGCGGCCGCCGACCAGTCGGCCAAGCTGAGATTCCTGGCTGACGCCTCTGCCCAGCTCGCCGGGACCCTCGACTACCAGGAGACCCTCAAGCGCGTTGCCTGGCTGGGAATCCCGGAGCTCGCCGACTGGTGCGCGATCTCGCTCCTCGAGGACGGCGACCTGCGCATCCTCGAGGTGGCGCACGTGGAGCCGGGCAAGGCTGACCTCGTCCGCGAGCTCCAGGACAGGTACCGCCAGAACCGGGACGCGCCCCGCGGATCGTGGAACGTGGTCCGCACCGGGCAGAGCGAGATGTACCCCGAGATCACCGACGAGCTGATTCGTTCCCTGGACCTGGACGAGGAGCAGCTCGAGCTGACCCTGGCGCTCGGACCACGTAGCGCCGTGGTCGTGCCACTAATTGCGCTCGGCCGGGTGCTCGGTGTGATCAGCTGGGTCTCGATCGACGAGAAGAAGCGGTTCACCGCGGACGACCTCGCCTTCGTGGAGGACCTCGCGCAGCGGGCCGCGGTGGCCATCGACAACGCGAAGCTGCACAGCGAGACGCGCGAGGCGGCGATGCGGCTGCAGCGGGCGGTGCTTCCCGACCGTCTCGGGCCCGCGCCCGGCTGGCAGTTCGCCAGCTACTACAGCCCCTCGGGCAGGACCGAGGTCGGCGGCGACTTCTACGACGTGGTGGCCCTCGACGGGCAGGTCGCGCTGTTCGTGGGCGACGTGATGGGCCGCGGAGTGACCGCGGCCGCCGCGATGGCACAGATCCGGTCCTCCGTCCGGTCGTACGTCGCCATCGACCCCTCTCCGTGCAGCGTCATGAGCAAGCTGGACACGATGTTCCAGATGTTCGACTTCACCCAGCTGGTGACGCTGGTCTACGTTCTCGCCGACCCGAAGAGCGATCTGCTTCGCGTGGTCAACGCGGGTCACCCGCCGCCGCTCCTGCTTCGCAGTACTGGAGAGATCGTCCAGCTCTCCGAGGCGGTCGAGGCTCCGCTGGGGACCGACACGACAGGCCGTCGTGAGTTCACCGCCTCGATGCGGGAGGGCGACACCCTGCTGCTCTACACGGACGGCCTGATCGAGCGCCGCACCGAGGACATCGACCGTGGTCAGGAACGGCTGGCCGACGCCTTGCCGAAGCTGAGCACCGGCGACCTCACCGACCAGCTCGCAGCCCTGGTGGAGTCCGTCCGCGACCACACGCGCGAGGACGACGTGGCGGCCCTTGCCGCCGTCCGGCTCGGCGGCCTCGACTAGCCGGACGTCATCGGGGATCTCCCACCTCGAGGCAGACCTCCGGCAGCTCGAACCAGCGGAGGTGCTCGAAGTCCTCCGACACCGAAGCCCCGGAGACCGGGCACTCGGCCGGGGATGCTGCTGCGAGGATCGCGGCGCCCTCCTCGAGGTACTTCTTGAGCTCCGACTCCGGCGCGCGGTCGGCATGCCGCGGGAAGGTCATCTCGCCGTCGGGGCCGTAGCCGACCTGGCTCAGCCTCAGCGGCGGTTCCACGGGGCCGGAGCGGTGCCGCCAGATCCCGCGAGCGACGTCGAAGCGGTACTCCCCCAGCAGCCTCCAGCCCTCACGGGCCACGAGCCGGACCGCCTCCACGACGTACTGGAAGACGGTCTCGGAGATGAAGTAGTTGAAGTTGACCCGCACCCAACCCGGCTTGATGCCCTCGCAGCCATGGGTGATCTCGCGCTCGAACTCGTGGGACCGGTCGATGTCGATACCGAGCAGCCGATGACCATACGGCCCGGCGCAGGAGCATCCTCCACGGGACTGGATGCCGAACAGGTCGTTGAGGACCGCCACGACGAAGTTGTGGTGGAGGTACTGGCCGCTCGGAGCCCGCACCACGAACGAGACGATCGAGAGGCGGGAGGCATCCGGATTCCCGAGGACCTCGATGGCCGGCTCCTCACGCCAGGAGGTCAACGCACGTTGGAGATAGTCCTCCTCGTGCGCCCGGATCACGTCGAGACCCACGGCGTCCTTGAGCTGGAAGACCAGCCCTGCCCGGATCGACTCGACGATCGCCGGGGTGCCGCCCTCTTCGCGCTGCGCCGGGTCGTCGAGGTAGCGGTGCTCAGTGGGGTTCACGTAGGCCACGGTGCCACCGCCGGGGACGGTGGGCACCCGGTTGGTCACCAGCTCGCGTCGTACGACGAGGACGCCGGGGGTGCTCGGCCCGCCGATGAACTTGTGCGGGCTGAGGAAGATCGCGTCCTTGTAGGCCAGGGGGTCGTGCTCGAAGCCGCCGTACATCTCGATGTCGACGTACGGCGCGGCGGCGGCGAAGTCCCAGAAGGAGAGCGCACCGTGCCGATGCAGCAGCGCGGAGATCCCATAGGTGTCGGAGATGATCCCCGTGACGTTGCTCGCCGCGGAGAACGAGCCGATGCGAAGCGGACGGTCCTGGTAGCGGACCAGCTCCTCCTCGAGGCGCGCAGTGTCGATGTGCCCGTCGGTGTCGGCCGGGATCGAGACCACGTCGGCGATGGACTCGCGCCAGGGCAGCTCGTTGGAGTGGTGCTCGAACGGGCCGATGAACACCACCGGTCGCTCCTCGGCCGGGATCGCGTCGCTGAGGTGGTAGCGGTCCTCCAGCGTCGAGGGCAGACGTAGGCCGAGGATGCCGACCATCTTGTCGACCGCGCCGGTGCTGCCGGCGCCGGCGAAGATCACTACCGTCTCGTCGTCGCCGCCGACGGCATCCCGGATGATCGCGCGGGCGTCCTCCCGGAGTCGCGTCGTCTGCAAGCCGGTGCCGCTGGACTCGGTGTGCGTGTTGGCGTAGCGAGGCAGCACCTCGTCGCGGATGAACTCCTCGAGGAAGCCCAGCGCTCGCCCTGAGGCGGTGTAGTCGGCGTAGGTGACCCGCCGCGGGCCGAAAGGACCGAGCATCAGCTGGTCGTCGCCGATGACAGACTCCCGGATCCGGCGGAGCAGTGCGGTCTCGACGGGGCCTGTGCTCTCCATGCCTTCGAGGTTAGGCGTCGGACCTTGAGGGGCGCCACTCACTTGTCCGGCCACGTCAGTCCTCGTCGATGGTGGCGTCCTCGTTGTGCGTCCCCGGCCTGGGGGCCCAGGGCAGCTCCTCCGCCGGGCGTACGACGATCAGCCGGTCGCCGCGGGCGAGCTGGGTGACGGCCGGATCGAAGTAGCGGTGCACCTGACCGTCGCGGACGACGGCGATCACCTGGTCCGGAAGGGACTGCGGCTGCTTGCCGACCTCGGGGACCAGCAGGTCACGCTCGGCGACCTCGAGCCCGGCACCGTAGGTAAGCAGGTCCACCATGACCGAGCCCAGAGTCGGGCTGAGCGAGGAGAGACCGAGCAGCCGGCCGACCGCGTCGGAAGAGGTGATCACGGAATCGGCGCCGCTCTGCCGGACCAGCGGGACGTTGTTCTGCTCCCGGACCGCAGCCACGATGTAGGTGTCCGGGTTGAGCTGGCGGACGTTCAACGTGCACAGCACGGTTGAGTCGTCACGGTCGGTGGTGATGATGACCTGCCGGGCACGGGCGACGCCGGCGCGTCGTAGCACCTCACGGCGGGTGGCATCACCGGTCACCACCGCAAGGTCGTCAGCGTGGGCGTCTCCGAGGGCCTCCGCGCTCGGGTCGACGACGATGATCGACTCCCGCTTGGCGCCGTTGTTCACCAACGTCTCGACCGCGCTGCGGCCCTTGGTGCCGTAGCCGATGACCACCACGTGGTCGTCCATGTGCTTCCTCCACCGGGCAACCCGGAACATCTCCCGACCCTCGGTCGCGAGCACTTCGATCGTCGTGCCGATCAGCAGCACCAGGAACCCGATGCGCAGTGGCGTCACGACGAAGGCGTTGACCAGTCGCGCCTGAGGCGAGACGGGTGCGATGTCACCGTAGCCCGTCGTGCTCAACGTGACGGTCGTGTAGTACATCGCGTCGATGAGGCCGACCCGGCCGTCCGGGTCGTTGTTGTCGACGTACCCGTCCCGGTCCACGTAGACCAGGAGCACGGTGAAGCCCAGGATCGCCAGCGCGAGCAGGAGGCGTCGACCCAGGGCCCACCAGGGAGAACGCGCGATCGCCGGCAGGCGGACGCGTACGCCGGACGGATCCGGCTCGATCTGATCGGGCACGGTCAAAACCTACGGGACGAACCAGCGGGAACGTCGCACCTACCGCACGACATCGCCGTAGATGACCGTTGACGGCCGGTCGGCGCCGGCCTCCCCCTCCGGTGGCGGGCCGACATCGACTGCGACGAACCGGAACTGGTCACCGGGCTCGGGACGGGACTTGCTGCCCTCGGTGCGTCGCCAGGTGCCACAGATGGAGCCGTCCTCCGACGCCGCTTCTTGCCCGGCGTCCACGGACAGGCAGAGCTCCCCGTTGCCCGAGTCGAAGCTCTCGACCGTGGCGGTCGTCTGGCCGGGCGCGTCCGGGCCGGCCACGACGCCGAGCAGGTAGCCGCCCAGGATGCAGATCGCTCCGCCGGCCAACGCGACCGGCGTTGGCAGGGTGACGTTTCCCATCGGTTCCCTTCGCTCTCGGTTGCCCTCCCGTCGGAGCACAGCATTCCATGGCAGTGGCCGATGGAACCACGCCCTCCCCGGCGAGTCAGGGCCGGGTCACCAGAGCGAGTCCGAGACACATCTCGTCGGTGCTGCCGTCGCCCCACAAGACGTAGCGCTCACGTTCCCTCTCGAGGGCCGGGAGCAGGTCGCGCATGCCCTGGTCGTGGGTGCAGGTGACCCGCAGCTCGTCGCCGGGCTCGAGCACCGCTGGCTCGGCGAGCTCCTCGGTCCCCTGGTCGTCGAAGTTCCACACCGGGATGTCGAGCAGGGTCCGCGCGTCCGGCCCGTCGGGGTTCACCTCGATGGTGATCGACCGGCCGAGCAGGTGCATGTGTCCGGCCACACCGCGCACCGTTGTGGCCTCGTCGACCCACCAGCTGCAGCTCTGGGTCGGCCCGGGCACCGCGCCACCGCAGAACATCCGCAGGCCCGAGGGCGTGGCCGCGGATGTCGGGCCGAACCGGTCGGCGAGGTCGCGGAGGGCGTTCTCCCGCTCGCACAGCGGGCCGTCCTTGCCCGGCCGGCAGGGCAGCTCGACCGGTGCCGGGAGCAGCATCGTCTCCAGCGCCGCGAGGTCCTTTGTGCCCGGCGCGAGCCGCAGCCTGGCCGCGCTGCGGTCCTCCGAGGCGCCCTGCAGCAGGTTGTAGTGGACCTGCATCACAATCCTGGAGCCGGCCTCGATCGGGATGCCGAGATCGTCGGCCATCACCTGCTCGCTGCCACCCGGCGCCCACGCACCGAGCCAGGGAGCGTTCTCCAGGCTGGTGTTGGAGCTGTCGAGGCCCGATCCACCGAAGCAGGTCCAGCCTTGTCCGGGTGCGGCGTCGTCGGCGGCCTGCGCAGCGCTGACCTGCTCCGGTGGCAGCCGGAAGAGGATCACGTGGTGGACCTGCGGTGCCTCGGGTACGACGTCGATGCCGGTGACGAACGCGTCCTCCTCGAGCTCCGGGTCGAGAAGGAAACACCGGTAGTCGTCGGTGCCGCCGAACGGGGGCTCGGGTGAGTACGTCTCCGGGAGGGCGATCTCGACGATCCGCTCCCCGTCGCGAAGCGGCTCGGCGTCCGTCGTACCGGCGGATCCGCTGCATGAGGTCAGAGCCACCGCCGCTGCGGTGACGACCCCCGCCCAGAGCCTGGACGCATGCACGTTCGCAGTCTAGGTCGGTCCGCCCAACGCGCCCCCAGGGTCGTTGTGCCCCGGCCTTCTCGCGGAACGTCCCCGTCGGCGTGCCCGCTCAGCCCGTCGCGCGGACTCGGACGTGAGTTTGTGCCAGCTCTCCAGTCGGCGTGCGGACAGCTCGCCAGCCGCAACCGCCTCGACGACTGCGCAGCCGGGTTCGTCCTGGTGGGCGCAGTCGGCGAACCGGCACCGCTCGGCCAGTCCTTCGACATCGGCAAAGGTGCGGGCGAGACCGCGCTCGGTGGCCAGCATGCCGATTCCGCGCAGCCCCGGTGTGTCGATGACTGCTCCCCCACCAGGCAGAGAGACGAGCTCACGGCGTACCGAGGTGTGCCTGCCCCGACCGTCGTCACGAATCGCCCGCGTGCCGAGGACCTGGACGCCGACGAGGGCGTTGACCAGTGACGACTTGCCGTGACCCGAAGCACCGACCAGCGCCAGGGTCCGGTGGCCGCCGACCAGCTCACGCAGCCGCCCGAGCCCCTCGCCGGTTCGCGTGCTCGCGCAGACCACCTCGACGTCGGGAGCCGCTGCGGCCACGTCTTCGGCGACCAGCGCGGCGTCGGTGACGAGATCGGCCTTGGTCAGCACGATCAGCGGCTGGGCACCGCTCTCCCAAGCCAGCGCAAGCAGCCGCTCGACCCGGGCAACCACCGGCAGCGGCTGCAGTGCCACCACGACCGCGACGAGCTCGGCGTTGGTGCAGAGCACCTGTCCGTGCGACTGCCCGCCGGCGGTTGCCCGGACCACGGCGGTCTCCCGCGGGAGCACCTCGTGGATCGTGAGCCGGTGGTCGGGCCACTCGCGTACGACGACCCAGTCGCCGGTGCAGGGCGCAGCGGTCGCGTCGTGGGCCATCCGGGCAAGGACGTCCGCCCCGGCACAGGCCCGGACCAGCCCGCCCTCGGTGAGCACCCCTGCCACACCTCGGTCCACGCACACCACGCGACCGATCGTGGCGTCCGCGGGCTCAGCCCGCTCGGCCATGTCGGGGCGGAAGCCGATCTTGTCGAGCACGCCTCGAATCTAGGCGGCGCGCTCGGCCCACGCACCCGATTAACGTGCCTCCCGTGTCTCCTCGGGCGGCTCGGTGTCATCAGGGGCGTGACCAGCGGCCTGCTCGCCCGCGACTCGGTCCTCCACGACCTCGAGCAGCTCCAGGGTCTCGTCGTGCGACCTGGCCTCGTCGCGGGTGGCGTCCAGCCCGAACACCGACTGCTCCTCCTGGTAGCGGCGTAGTCGCGGCAGGACCGAGCGGAGCTTGAGCTTGCGGACCAGCTCCATCCGGGCCCGCGCGGTCTCCGACTCGGGCCAGACCCGGTCGAAGGCGGCGTTGACAGCTGCGCCGATCAGCACGGCGATGGACAGGAGGTAGAGCCACAGCAGCACCGCGATCGGCGCGGCCAGCGGCCCGTAGATCGAGGTGGACTCCCCCGCCGTGGTGGTCAGCACCCACCGCAGCGCGTACGAGCCGACGATCCAGAACAGCAAGGTCAAGGTGGCCCCGGGCAGGTTGTAGCGCCAGGACGTCCGCACCGGGACAGACACGTGGTAGAGCGTGGCCAGGAAGCAGATCGAGAGCACGATGACCGCCGGCCAGTACAACGAGTTCACGAAGTCGAAGCGCTCAGGGATCATCTGCTGCACCAGCGTCGGGCCGGCCAGCACGAGCGGAATCGTGATCACACCGGTCACCAGGCCCATCACGTAGAGCCCGAACGACATCATCCGAGTCTTGACGATGCCGCGTTGGCCGCCGAGGCCGTACATGATCGTGATCGTCTCCACGAACACGTTGAGGGCTCGGGACCCGGACCACAGTGCGAGCACGAAGCCGATCGAGACCACGTCGTACCGACCTCCCCGGAAGACGTCGTCGAGGGTCGGCTCGATGATGCTGGCGACCGTCTCGTCGGTCAGCGCCTGCGAGGCCACGTTGACGACGGCCTCGCGGATCTGTCGCAGCTGGGCCTCGTCGAAGCGACTGAACACCTCACCGATGGAGCCGGCGAGACCGAAGATCAGGGGCGGCAGGGAGAGGAGCGCGAAGAACGCCGCCTCGGCGGCGAGTCCGGTCACCCTGTTGCGGAAACAGGTGCCTACCGTCGAGACGATCAGCCGCCACGTTGTGTCACGGATCACGTGCCAGCGGGAAAGGTCGGGAGCGTCAGCGCTCTCCGTTCTCCCTGACATGCCTCTACCGTATCGACATGTCCGTCGATAACCGTGTAGCCACGAACCAGGCACCTCCGCTCGTCGGGCACAACGTCGTGCTCTCCGACCTCGCGCTGGTCGAGGCGGTACGACGGCATGGCTCCGAGACCGTGGTCGATGACCTGACCGCCCTTGGCGCGATGGCCGGCACCGCCGAGGCCCGCGAGCACGGGATGCTGGCGAACCAGCACGAGCCCGAGCTCACGCGTTTCGACCGCTACGGCAACCAGATCGACGAGGTCACGTTCCACCCGTCGTGGCACTGGCTGCTGGAGCGCGGGGTGGGTCATGGCCTTCAGGCAGCGCCCTGGCAGTCCGACGCCGAGCACGCACACGTACGACGGGCCGCCGGTTTCCTCGCCTGGTCACAGACGGAGCCCGGCCACGGCTGCCCGCTGTCGATGACCTATGCCGCGATCCCTGCCTTGCGGATCGACGACGCCATCGCCAAGGTGTGGACGCCGAAGCTCGCCGCCACGTCGTACGACTTCGGCATCCGTCCCCTGGCCGACAAGGCCGGCGTGCTGGCCGGGATGGGGATGACTGAGAAGCAGGGCGGTTCCGACGTACGCGCCAACGTGACCGAGGCCCGGGCCACCAGCGTCGACGGGGAGTACACCCTGCACGGGCACAAGTGGTTCACCTCGGCGCCGATGAACGACGTGTTCCTGGTGCTGGCGCAGGCACCGGGCGGGGTGACCTGCTTCCTGGTGCCACGTGTTCTCGCCGACGGCGCACGCAACCGCCTCGACGTGGTCCGCCTCAAGGACAAGCTCGGCAACCGGTCCAACGCCAGCTCCGAGGTCGAGTTCGACGGCACGTGGGCGCAGCGGCTCGGCGACGAGGGGCGCGGCGTTCGCACGATCATCGAGATGGTCGCGGCAACCCGTCTGGACTGCGTGCTCGGATCGGCCTCGCTGATGCGGCGGGCGCTGGCCGAGGCGTCCTGGCACGTCGCGCACCGCTCGGCGTTCGGCGGTCTGCTTGCCGACAAACCCCTCATGCAGAACGTGATCGCCGATCTCGCGGTCGAGTCCGAGGGCGCGACGGCGCTGGCGATCCGGCTGGCCGCGGCGGTCGACGACGCCGACGACCCGCACGAGGCGGCGCTGCGTCGGATCGCCCTGCCGCTGGCCAAGTTCTGGGTCTGCAAGCGGACGCCGATGATGGTGGCCGAGGCCTTGGAGTGCCTGGGCGGCAACGGCTACGTGGAGGAGTCGACGATGCCGCTGCTCTTCCGGGAGTCGCCGCTGAACTCCATCTGGGAGGGATCGGGCAACGTCAACGCCCTCGACGTGCTCCGTGCCCTGTCCCGCGAACCGGCCGCGCTCAACGCGTGGATCGTCGAGGTGGGCAAGGCCAGCGGTGAAGACCACCGCCTCGACGCCGCGATCCAGAAGGTGCTGGAGTCGTTGGCAGACGTCTCAGAGCTCGAGCTTGGCGCACGACGGCTCGCCGGGCAGATGGCCGCGTGCCTGCAGGGCGCACTGCTGGTGCAGCACGCGCCTGCCGAGGTCGCCGATGCCTTCTGCGCGACACGGCTCGGCCAGGAGTACGGCGGGACCCTCGGCACCCTGCCTAGAGGCATCGACCTGGCCGCGATCGTGGAGCGGACCACCCCGACCCTCTAGCGCTTCCCCGCAACGTCATACGTTCTGGCCGCAATAGCGAGCAGAACGTATGACGTCCCACGGCAGAAGGCGCGGCTCAACGGTCAGGTGAGCTCGAGGCCGGGGTACAGCGGGAACTTGTCGAGCATCTCGGCGGACGCGGCCTTGGTGCGCTCGGCGACCCCGTCGGCCAGCGCGTAGTTGGCCTTGGAGGGCTTGCCGTCCTTGGTCAGCTTGGGCTCGGTGTTCGATAGCACATCGACCACCAGCTCGGCGACCCGGTCGAACTCGTCGTGCCCGAACCCACGCGAGGTGAGCGCCGGCGTACCGAACCGGATGCCGCTGGTGTACCAGGCGCCGTTGGGGTCGGCCGGGATCGAGTTCCGGTTGGTGACCACACCCGCGTCCAGCAGCGCCGACTCTGCCTGGCGGCCGGTGAGCCCGAAGCCGGAGACGTCCAGCAGCACCAGGTGGTTGTCGGTGCCGCCGGTGACCAGCCGGGCGTCGCGCTTGAGGAAGCCCTCCGCCAGCGACTGGGCGTTGTCCGCGATGTTCTGGGCGTACGTCGCGAAGGCCGGCTGCCGCGCCTCGGCGAGCGCGACCGCCTTGGCGGCCATCACGTGCGAGAGCGGACCGCCGAGCACCATCGGGCAGCCGCGGTCGACCGAGGGGGCGTACTCCTCCGTGGCCATGACCAGGCCGCCGCGCGGACCGCGGAGCGACTTGTGCGTGGTGGTGGTGACCACGTGGGCGTACGGCACCGGGTCTTCCTCACCGGTAAACACCTTGCCCGCGACCAGGCCGGCGAAGTGCGCCATGTCGACCATCAGGGTCGCGCCGACCTCGTCGGCAATCTCACGCATCTTGGCGAAGTTCACCCGGCGCGGGTAGGCGGAGTAGCCGGCGATCAGCACGAGCGGCTTGAACTCACGGGCAGCCGCGGCGACCTTGTCGTAGTCGAGCAGGCCGGTCT